>CAZAUB010000001.1:0-42766 GCA_964488195.1 uncultured Methylobacter sp.
CACCTTAAAGTACTGCGTTTTCTCGAGTCAAATCCGCGCATGAGCCAGCGCGATTTGGCTGTAGCTATGGGTGTGAGTTTGGGAAAAACCAATTACTGCATTAAAGCGCTTTTGGACAAAGGGCTCATTAAAATGCAAAATTTTCGGAACAACCAGAATAAGCTAGCTTATGCTTATCTACTTACTCCCGCTGGGGTGGAGGAGAAGGCGTGCATCGCCATGCGCTTTCTCAAATACAAAGTGCAGGAATACGAGCGGCTGCGCGCTGAGATCGTAGAGTTGCAGCGCGAAGCCGAGCTGCTGGATAACGAAAATGAGTGACACTATCGCGGTCATCCCTTTGAATGATAAGTGTGTCAGCACTTGGCGCTGCCAAAAAGAAACAGTAACCACGACTTGGTAGCTCTGATTGCCACATAATCCTATGCAACCCGCCCAGCCCATCCCCCAACTCCTAAGCCGACTCTGGCACCACATTAGTCCACGGCGCCGAGGGCAATTTGGTCTCCTGCTTGTTTTGATGATCCTTGCGTCGTTCGCGGAAATTCTCAGCATCGGAGCCGTGTTGCCTTTTTTAGGTGTACTGACTGCGCCGGATCGTATTTTTGAACATCCGGCCGCACAGTCATTTGTTAAAATTCTGGGACTCACGGAGCCAGAACAACTTCTGTTGCCGCTGACCATCGCATTTGGCCTAGCGGCTCTTATGGCGGGCACGATGCGCTTATTGCTGCTCTGGGCCAGTACGCGAATCTCCTTCGCGACTGGCGCCGACCTCAGCATCAGCATCTACCGCCGTACGCTTTATCAGCCCTACATGGTTCATGTTGCTCGCAACAGTAGTGAGATTATCAACGGCATCTCGAACAAAACGAGTGGAGTGATAAACATCATTGTGATGTTACTCAACCTCATCAGTTCGATCGTCATGTTGAGCGCGATCCTGATTGCCCTGCTGTCGGTTGACCCCGTCATTGCAATGGCGGCCTTTGGCGGTTTTGGTTTTATCTACGCTCTCATCATTAGACTTACCCGAAATCAACTATTGATCAATAGCCAGCGTATGGCCCGCGAGTCCACTCATGTCATCAAATCCCTGCAAGAAGGGTTAGGTGGTATACGCGACGTGCTGATCGACGGCAGTCAGGCCGCCTACTGCCAAATCTACCGCAATGCCGATCTCCCCTTGCGCCGCGCTCAGGGCAGTAACTCTTTTATTAGCGCAAGCCCCCGTTATGCGATGGAGGCACTGGGTATGGTACTCATTGCGGTGCTTGCCTACACACTCGCCCAACAATCTGACGGCATCGCAAAGGCCATTCCAATTCTCGGTGCCTTGGCGCTTGGTGCCCAGCGCTTGTTGCCTGTGTTGCAGCAGGCGTATGCAGCGTTGTCCTCCATTCAAGGGGGGCAGGCTTCGCTGCAAGACACGCTGGAGTTGCTTGATCAGCCGCTCCCCGAATACGCTGATCAGCCAGTCACCAAGCCACTGCCTTTTCGGCAACACATTAGCATGAAGCAACTATCGTTTCGCTACAGCCTGCAAACGCCCTGGGTGCTTAATAACCTCAACCTGACAATTGCCAAGGGCAATCGCGTCGGTTTCATCGGTACGACCGGTAGCGGAAAGAGTACCCTGCTCGATATCGTCATGGGCCTGTTGCAACCTACTGAAGGTACTCTCGAGATTGATGGTCAGTCCATTACGACGAGTAACCATCGTGCTTGGCAAGCGCATATCGCGCATGTGCCACAGGCTATTTTTCTCGCCGACAGTACCATCGAAGAAAACATCGCTTTCGGTGTGCCGAAGGACAAGATCGACCACGAGCGTGTCCGGCAAGCAGCCCGTCAGGCGCAGATCGCCGACATCATCGAGACTTGGCCTAAGCAATACCAAACCTTTGTGGGCGAACGCGGCATCCGTTTATCTGGAGGGCAACGTCAGCGCATTGGCATCGCTCGTGCCCTTTATAAACAGGCTGATGTTATAATCTTCGACGAAGCCACCAGCGCGCTGGACAACGAAACCGAACAGGCAGTCATGGAAGCCATCGAAGGCCTCAGTAAGGATCTTACCATTCTTATTATCGCCCACCGCCTGACCACGTTGAAAAGCTGTACGCAGATTGTGGAACTGGATGGTGGCGTCATTAAGCGAGCCGGTACCTATCAAGAAATTGTGACTCAAACGGCATAAACTTCTACACATGACTCTATGAATCAAACCAATTCAAATTCAACTATTCTTGTCACTGGCGCCGACGGTTTCATCGGCTCGCACCTGACCGAAGCACTGGTGCGTCAGGGTTATAAAGTCCGTGCCTTCGCGCTCTACAATTCCTTCAACTCTTGGGGTTGGCTGGATCATTGCGCGCTCGATGTGAAGGGTCAGTTCGAGGTATTCGCTGGTGATATCCGTGATCCGCATGGGGTGAGGGAGGCGATGAAGGGCTGTGACGCAGTGCTGCATCTGGCCGCCCTCATCGCAATCCCATACTCTTACCATTCGCCAGACACCTATGTCGATACCAATGTCAAAGGCACGCTGAATGTGCTGCAAGCGGCGCGTGAGCAGGGTGTTAAGAGGGTAGTTCATACCTCGACCAGCGAGGTTTATGGCACAGCGCGATTTGTGCCGATAACTGAAGAACACCCCTTGCAGGGACAGTCTCCGTACTCGGCCACCAAGATCGCTGCGGATCAGTTGGCCTATTCCTTCTATGCCTCCTTCGGCCTGCCGGTAGTGATTGCACGGCCCTTCAACACCTATGGTCCGCGCCAGTCCGCTCGTGCCGTAATCCCGACCATCATCACCCAGATCGCCAATGGCCGACGTCAGATCAAACTCGGGGCGGTATCGCCCACACGCGATTTCAACTTTGTGCAGGACACAGTAGCTGGTTTTATCGCCGCGCTGAACTCCGATAGGGGGCTGGGAGAAGTGGTCAACTTCGGCAGTAATTTCGAAATTTCCATCGGCGATACTGCCAAACTGATTGCCGAAGCCATGAACACCGAGATTGAGATCATCACTGACGAAGCCCGCTTGCGCCCAGAAAACTCCGAGGTTGAACGTTTGTGGGCCGATAACGCCAAAGCTAAACAACTCTTCGGCTGGCAGCCCAGCTATGGCGATCGAGAGGGGTTTAAGCGCGGTCTGGCCGAAACTGCCGAATGGTTCGCACAACCGGATAACCTGCGCGGTTATAAAGCAGATATCTATAATGTCTAAGCGCGCCATCATTCTTGCCGGTGGAAAAGGAACGCGCTTGCATCCCTACACCGTGGTGCTGCCGAAACCGTTAATGCCCATCGGCGAGTTTCCCATCCTGGAAGTGATCATTCGCCAGCTCGTGCAGCATGGTTTTGACCATGTCACCATGGCAGTCAACCATCAGGCCGAGATCATCAGAGCGTTTTTCCAGGACGGTGCGAAATGGGGTATCAAGATTGACTATTCGCTGGAAGACAAGCCACTTAGCACCATAGCGCCGTTGGGCCTGATTCACGATCTTCCAGAAAATTTCCTGGTCATGAATGGCGATATTCTGACCGATCTTAGCTATTCGGATCTCTTCGATGAGCATGTCAGCAAGAACAATATCTTCACCATTTCCGCTTACCTGCGCGAACAGAAGATTGATTACGGTGTGCTTGAAATGGATACGAGTAGCCACTTGACTGGATTCAGGGAGAAACCCAGTGCCGAATATTTGGTGAGCATGGGGGTGTATATGGCTAGTCGGCGCATCATAGGCTTTATTTCGGAAGGCAAGAGTTATGGTTTTGACAACTTGATGCTGGATTTGCTTGCTGCGGGGAATCCTGCTGCTGTGCGGAAGTTTAGCGGCTACTGGTTGGATATAGGTAGGCCCGATGATTATATGCAAGCTATCGAAGAATTCGAGAGCATGCGAGCACGATTTGTTGGTGCATAATGAAAAATGTACTTGTCACTGGTGCAGGAGGTTTTATAGGGCGGCGTTTGGTATGCGCACTAAAAGATGCGGGGTACTTGGTGCATGAATTTGGCAGTGCGGGTGGGGATATTGCCGATCCAGCAACTGTTGAACGGTTTAATGAAGTTACAGTGGATTTTGTGTTTCATCTTGCCGGACGCACTTATGTGCCTGACGCTTGGTGTGAGCCAGGAGACTTTCAGCGAGTAAATGTAGCGGGCACCGTAAATGTGCTGGAACTATGTCGTCGAAAAAAAATACCGCTAACATATGTCAGCGCTTATTTGTATGGAATTCCGGCCTCCTTACCTGTCAGGGAAACCGACAGGATTGATCCTAATAATCCATATGCATTGTCGAAATTTTTGGCTGAATCCCTATGCAGCTTCTACGCCGAGCATTTCGATGTTCCCGTAACCATCATCCGCCCGTTTAATATTTACGGGCCGGGGCAAAAAGGGCACTTTTTGATCCCGGAAATCATCGCGCAAATAAAGGCTGGCCAGCCTATCCGCCTCAAAGATCTCACTCCCCGGCGTGATTATCTTTATCTAGACGATCTGGTCGATGCGCTGGTTCGTACGCTCAATCAGGAGGCGGGCTGTCATGTGTACAATATTGGTTACGGTAGCTCACTCAGCGTGGCTGAAATTGTCGAAACTATCCAATCTGTGGCGGGAACAGCATTACCTGTTGTGAGTGAAAATGCACCTAGGCACAATGAGATTTGTGATGTATATGCGGACATCAGCAAAGCCGCTCAAGAGTTACACTGGCATCCGCATTACAGTTTCAAAGAGGGCATCAAGAAAATGATTCTGAATGGAGATCACCTGAAATGAGTGAACGTTACGTACCCATTAACAAGGGCAATTACTCAATGGACACCTCAGAGAGGGAGGCGTTGTTTGAACAATATCGTGGAGAGGGTTGGGAAGCGCAATACCAAGATTACCGTAATAAATGGACTGAACTCGCCAAGACGCAGACGGTATCTGAGTACCCGCTTCTAGTGGATATAGAGCTCTCATCTGTTTGCAACCTCACCTGTTCGATGTGCTACACCATCACCGATGAATTTAAGCAGCACGTCAATGTCACCCGGATGGATTGGGAGCTGTACAAGAAGATTATTGACGAAATCGACGGCAAGGTTCCGGCCATTCGCCTGAGCTTGCGCGGGGAGGCGACCCTGCACACAAAATTCATCGAGGCGATCAATTATGCAAAGGGTCACGGCATCAAGGAAGTTTCCTTGTTGACCCATGGCGGCAAGTTGACTCTGCCGTTTTTCCAGAAAATGGTGGAAGCGGGGGTAGACTGGATAACGATCTCGGTGGATGGCTTAGGCGAGACTTATGAGCGTGTGCGCAAGCCGCTGAAATTTGACGACCTGTTCAACAAAATAAAAGCCATCAAACAGTACAAGGAAGAACACAAGCTGAAGCGCCCGGTCATTAAGGTGCAAGGCATCTGGCCTGCGATTGCTGAAAGCGGGCCCGATGCCTACTACAACACTTTCGCTCCCTATACCGATTTGGTGGCGTTCAATCCGCTGATTGACTACCTGTCCAACGATACCCATATCGAATACCTTGAAGAATTTACCTGTCCGCAACAATACCAGCGGCTGGTGATAGGAGCCGACGGGCTGGTCATGAAGTGCTCAAACGATGAAGAAAATCGTGAAGTGATCGGCGACATCAAACAGGAAACCGTGCATCAGGTATGGCATGGCGAGAAGATGCAGGCGGTACGGAACATGCATCTGCAACCGCTTGGCTTCATGCAAAGCACGGTCTGCCGCAAGTGCTACCTACCGCGAGTGACCGAGGATGATGTGGCTACGATTGGCGACAGAACATTCTTCGTAAAGAATTATATTCACCGTATTCAAGTAATAGGAAAGTAATCTATGGGCACAGGCGACACATTGGAGCAGCTGCTCAACGTTTTTTGGCTTCGTCCGGAAACGGCACTTTGGCGCGAGATTGATATCAGAGCTATGAGTGCTTTTGAGATGCGCTCTCCGTCTCTGGACTTGGGATGTGGCGATGGCACATTTTCATTTATCCGGGCGGGCGGCGAATTCGACAGGAGTTTTGATGCTTTTCGTTCAGTATCACAGCTAGACCAGTTTTTCCAGAATGTCGATGTCTTCGATTCGTATGACGAGAGCCTGAGCTCGGCAGTAACAAAACCTCCGCGATATCAGATTGATGTTGGATTTGATCACAAAACAAATCTTCTCAAAAAGGCGGGACAGCTTGGTTTGTATGGAGCACTCAAGCAAGGGGATGCGAATCAACCATTGCCATTTCCAGATGCCTCGTTTAATAGTATTTTTTCTAACATCGTATATTGGCTGGACTCGCCCCAGTTTGTGGTTTCAGAGATTTCCAGAATTTTGAAGCCTGGTGGGGTTGCTTGCCTGATGTTGCCGAATATTACATTTCCACAGTTCAGTTTTTATAACCAGCTATATGTGAAGGGTGGCGACGCTCGTTGGCAGTTTCTTGAGATGCTTGATCGGGGAAGATTTGCCGACAATATTCGCCAAGCTAAATCTCAGGATGAATGGCAATCCATATTTGAACAAGCTGGGCTGCACATTGAACGCCACCATTCTCACCTGAGCAAACTCACCATCCAGGCTTGGGACATTGGTCTACGCCCCCTTTTCCCGGTTTTGCTTGAGATGTCGAATGAGTTGTCACCTGAAAAACTTATTTCTATAAAAGCCAAGTGGATACAGACAATGAGGGCTTTTCTTGAGCCACTGATAGAGATTGACAAGTCTCTTCCAGGCAATGAGCAACCGGCGTTCCACTGTTTCGAATTGAGGAAATAATATGTTCAAAAACTATCGAAGAGACCGTTGCTACATCATCGCCGAGATCGGCGGAAACTTCACCACATCAGACCAGGCCAAACGCCTGATTGATGCGGCGCATGGCTGCGGCGTGGATGCGGTCAAGTTGCAAACTTATCGCGCCGATACAATCACAAGCACCAAGGCTATCTTCGATATGGAGAACACAGGTGTGGTGTCGCAACATGACCTGTTCAGAAAATACGAAGTGGACGAAGCCTTGCATCACGATGTATTCAAGTATGCCGAATCCAAAGGCCTGGACTGGTTCTCCACCCCATCGCATTCGACCGATGTAGACTTGCTGGAAAAATGCGGTGTCGGCGCGCACAAGATCGGTTCGGATGATGCCGTCAACCTTCCCTATCTTCGTTATGTCGCCCGCACTGGCAAGCCGGTGTTGCTATCGACCGGCATGTGTACGCTGGAAGAAGTGCGGGAATCGGTGGCTGCGATACTGGCGGAGGACAATGAGCAACTGATTTTGCTGCACGCCATCACCAGTTACCCGACCCATGCGGAGAACGTCAATCTGGCTGCCATGCAGACCTTGATGCAAGCTTTTCCGCAACTGGACATCGGTTATTCCGACCACACCCTGTCACCGATCGCCTGTTTGTGCGCGGTGGCCATGGGTGCGCGGGTGATCGAAAAGCATTTCACCTGGGACAAAAAAGCGGACGGCCCCGACCACGCGCTTTCCGCAGATCCGGCGGAAATGAAATGGCTGGTGGAGGCGGTGCGCAATTTTGAAATCATGCGCGGCTCCGGGATCAAACGTCCCGCCAACAGTGAGAAAACTACGCGGCGCAACAATCGCAAGAGCGTGGTGCTGAACCGCAATGTGAAAGCGGGAGAGCGCTTGACCGAGCAGGATATCGCCGTCAAACGTCCCGGTTACGGTATTGGCCCAAAATACTTTGAGCAGGTCGTCGGGCGGACGGTAGCCGCAGACATGGAAAAAGATGCCGTGCTCACCTGGAATGATCTGGCGTGAGGGTTGGCGTCATCATACAAGCCAGAATAGGCTCGACCCGTTTGCCCGGCAAGGTATTGAAACCCATTGCGGGCAAGGCGCTGTTGGATCATGTGCTGGGTAGGTTGTCTCTGCTGGCATACCCGGTACAGATAGTGGTCGCCACCAGCGATATGCCGCAGGATGATGCTATCGCACAGCATTGCCTGTCCCGTGGTGTGGCGGTGTTCCGTGGCAACGAAACCGATGTGCTGGACAGATATTATCAGTGCGCTCGCGAGAACCGCTTTGCGCATGTCGTTCGACTGACGGCGGATAATCCGTTCACCGATATGGAAGAGTTACAGCGATTGATCGAGCAGCACTTGACCCAACGCAACGATTACAGTCACTCTTTCGGTAGCATGCCGCTGGGCGTGGGGGCTGAAATTTTTACTTTCGCCGCGCTGGAGAAAAGCGCGCGGGAAGGTCATGCGCTCAATCACCGCGAGCACGTCAACGAATACATTCAGGAGAACCCGGATGTTTTCCAGATTGGTGTGCTGGAGGTGGTCGCAGCTAAACGATGCCCTGATTTGCGTTTGACGGTGGATACTGAAGATGACTATCAGTGTGTTTGTGCCATTGCCGAATACACGCCCAACCGATGGGTCGGTACCGAAGAGGCGATTAAATTTTGTTCGCATTCTGCATAGAAAGCTCCCATACGCGCGGTATGGGGCACTTTTACCGCGCGCTGAATCTGGCGGATGGACTGGCTGAAATGGGGCTGCCGTATACGTTTTATCTGAACGATCATGCCCCATCCCGGCAAATCCTCGCTGAGCGAGGCGTACCGCATCAGATAGTGAATCTGGAAGATTTCACCGGCAACTGGGAAGCGTCGCTGATACAGCGGGACGGCATAACGTTGTGGCTGAATGACCGCCTCGATACTGATGTCCGTCATGCAGAAAAAATCAAAGCGGCAGACATTCCGCTGGTGACGTTCGATGACCGGGGAACGGGAGCGGCGTTGGCAGACTTGCATATTGCCGCACTGGCCTTCGATGCACAAGAACGGCTTGCGGGTGCCAAATTGTTGCGCGGTTCGGACTATCTGATACTGAACCCGCAAATCAGCGGCTACACGCGCCTGCGTAAGCAGCTTTCTAGTATACTGGTGACGTTGGGCGGTAGCGATACCTATGGTGTGACCGTCAAGGTGGTGCAGTTGCTGAAGGAAATGGGCCTGACGGTAACTGTCGTGGTGGGGCCAGGGTTCATGCATAGGGACATGCTGGATGAAGTACTGACCGAGGATTTCACATTGAAGCGCGGCGTACCTTCCATGATCGAGGAATTCTATCACCACGATCTGGCGATCACTGGCGGCGGGATCACACCGTTCGAGGCCAACGCTTCCGGCCTGCCCTGCGTGGTGATAGCTAATGAATTGTTTGAAATGCCGGTCGCAATAGCCTTGCAGAAGCTGGGAGGCTCGCTTTTTGCCGGGCATCATGAATCACTGTCGCTCCCATTGTTCAGGACAGACTTGGCACTGGAGAAAATGAGTCAGGCCGGGATGCGCAATGTCAGCCTGCAAGGAACACGGCGCGTGATAGATGCGCTGCTGGAATTGGTCAAATGAACAAAAAAGTCGTCGTAATTCACCAGCCCGATTTTGCGCCTTACCTAGGTTTTTTTCATCGCTTCTTACATGCGGATTTTTATATCGCGCTGGACCATGTGCAATATGTGAACGGTAGCAGCCGCGCTTGGACGCACCGGGATAAAATCAAGACAGCGCAAGGCGAGAAGTGGCTAACGGTCAGCGTCAAAAAAGCTCCTCGTGATACCGCGATTAACCAGATCGAGCTTTCTACCGATACAGACTGGCGGCAGGATAATTTGCGCTTGCTCGAACAGAACTACCGCAAAGCGCCCTGTTACAACGAACTGATGCCGGAGATCGAACGCTTATATGCCCGGCCATTCCACATGCTGCGCGATTTCAACATGGCCTCAATCGAGATGCTGATGGACATGCTCGATGTGCGTATTCCCTGGGTGTGGTCGAGTAATCTTGATCCGGTTGGGACGAAAAACGAATTGTTGGTGGACTTGTTGCAGAAAGTTTCTGCCACACATTATCTTTCTGGAGTGGGGGCGCGGGATTATTTTCAACCAGAACCCTTCGTCAAGAAAGGTATCGAGGTGATCTGGCAAAACTTCACTCAGCCGGTTTATACTCAACAATTTGGTGAATTCCTGCCGTATTTGAGCGTACTGGATGTGTTGTTTAATCATGGTATAACGGCTTCGAGAGAAATACTGAGGAGAGGTGGATGAATATATTGGCTATCGGTGCACATTTCGATGACGTGGAACTTGGTTGCGGGGGAGCGTTGGCGCGCCACGCCCAGCAGGGAGATGACGTCTATGTATTTGTCGCTACGGTATCGGGTTTTTCTAATCAGTACAATCAAGCGGTGCGCACCAATGAATCTGCGCTCGAAGAGGCGCGTAATGCGATGGCGATTTTGGGGGTGAAAGAATTGCTGTGCGGCAATTTCAAGACGCTCGAAGTCGAGTTTGTGGATGTGCTGAACATCGAGATTCTCAAGATTGTGCAGGAAAAGAAAATTGATCTGGTCTATACCCATTGGGCGGGAGACATCCACCACGACCATCAGGCTGTCGCCAAGGCTTCCCTGCACAGTTGCCGCCATGTGCAGAGAATGCTTATGTATCGCAGTAACTGGTATCACTCCACGATGGAATTCCGAGGGAATTTCTATTTTGATATCACCGAATTCTGGCCGACCAAAGAGCAGGCGATTCGTGCACACGTCACCGAAGTGGATCGCACCGGTGAAAAATGGATCAGTTTTTTCAGGAACGAAGCAGAAAATGCCGGGCAAAAGATTGGTGTGCCTATGGCCGAGGTTTTTGAGGTGGTTAAGTTTCTTAACTAATGAAGACTTTTTTCCGCCTTATAGCAAAAATAAAGTTTGCAAATCCAAAAGCAAATAAAATTGCGATTCTCTATTCAGATGATTTCTGGCTTAGAAAATTAATTCTAAAAGATATGCTTGCAACAACTTTAAGTCTTTATCCAGAAGATTATAGAATTTATGTGACGCCTGTGTTGATAGGTCGTACATTGTTACGTTTAAGGTTGATTAATTGGCTTCAGATCCAAAAGAATTTTTCCTTTAAAGAATTGTCCCGACAAATTTATGTTCAATATATTTTGGCATGTCTAGATCAAATAAAAGCTAAAGTTGTCCTGACAACAATTGATAATTCAAGTTTTTTTCATAATTTAAGTCGAATTGATAAAAAAAGGGTCTATTTCGCAATTCAGAATGGTACCAGAACGCTTGCTTGTGTGAGAGACTCGTTACCTTTACCCCCCCATCAGTTCTCTACCATTTTAATGAGCAATTTTTTTTGCTTTGGTCAAAGAGATATTGACCTGTTTGTTCGACATGGTCATAAAGTGGATAATTATTTCCCAGTTGGGTCTTTGATTGGGAGTTATTATAAAAGCGTAGTTTCTGTTCCAAGTGCGAGACCGCAGTTTGATTTATGTCTGATTTCTCAGTGGCATGAACATTTCTTTAACGAGATAACTGGGGATGATTTTTCGGCGAATGCCTCCAGAAGGATTGGCGCGGGCATAAAGGGTTTGAATTCATTTGTGCTTCGTCTTTTGGAAGAAGCGGGCTTGAATTTGGTGGTTTGTCTGCGCAATGACCTTGATGACGCAGAGGTGTCTTTTTACAAAGATACTTTTGGGGATAGGGTGAGAATTGCTGAGTCTGACCGAAAGAATTTTTCTACTTACCGTGTTGCTGAGCAGAGTCGGCTTGTGATTGCGCTGAACTCAACTACACTTGCGGAACTTTTTTCTTGGGGCCAGAAAGTGCTCTGGTGCAATGTGCCCAATGATGTCCATTATGAAATGGCAGAGGCCGACATTAGTTATTTTCATGGTGACGACTACAATGCATTCAAGGTCCGCGCGTTGATGCTCCTGAAGATGCCTCAAGAAGATTATGAAATCCATACGCGTGATCGAGCCCGCTATATTAATAATTATGACCCGACTACCCCCTCCTATGAAATTATTAGGTCGGCTGTAATCGCAAAGTTATCAAGCATAAATTAATTTAAATTTCGGCTAACTAAATGTTTAACAATAAATCTATATTAATCACCGGTGGCACTGGTTCCTTTGGTCACGCTTTTGTGCCAATGACGCTGGCCAAATACAACCCGCGTCGTCTAGTTATCTACTCGCGTGATGAAATGAAGCAGTGGGAAATGGCCAAGCTTTATGGTAACGACGAACGAGTACGTTTTTTTATCGGGGATGTACGCGATAAGGAACGACTCGCACGTGCGCTGAATGGTATCGAGTACGTTGTTCACGCGGCCGCCACCAAGATCGTACCGACGGCGGAATACAACCCATTCGAGTGCGTCAAGACTAATGTGATCGGTGCCATGAACCTTATTGATGCTTGCATCGACCAAGGGGTTAAACGTGTGGTGGCGCTATCGACCGACAAGGCCAGTAGCCCGGCGAATCTGTATGGCGCTACCAAGCTTACCTCAGACAAGCTTTTTATTTCGGGCAACTCATACGCGGGCTTTGATGATACCCGTTTTGTCGTGGTGCGTTACGGTAATGTCATGGGCTCACGAGGTTCGGTGATCCCGTTCTTTTTGTCACTCGCCGACAAAGGGGTGTTACCGATTACCGATGAGCGCATGACCCGCTTCATGATCACCTTGGAGCAGGGCGTGGATCTCGTTTGGCATGCCTTCGAGGATATGGTCGGCGGCGAAATATATGTGAAGAAGATTCCTTCCATGAAGGTGACAGATATCGCCCGCGCAATTGCGCCCGATGCGGGGCATGATATCGTCGGCATCCGCCCTGGTGAAAAGCTTCACGAGCAGATGATTGGGACAGAAGATGCGCTCTATACGTACGAATACTCCGAGCACTTTAAAATTCTTCCGGCCATTCACAATTGGAGCAACGACCCATATCGCATCAAGGATGGCAAGAAGGTGACCGAAGATTTCACTTACTGCTCGGACAACAACCCAGAATGGATGAGCATTGAAACGCTAAAAGCGTGGATCACGCAAAACCGTGAAAAAGTCGGCAAGATATGACGGCAATGATTCCTTACGGTCGCCAAGATATTTCCGATGTGGACATACAAGCGGTTGTGGAAGTCCTGCGTTCCGATTACCTAACACAAGGCCCGGCAGTTCCCGCTTTTGAAAAAAGCCTCGCTGACTATTGCGGTACGCAACATGCTGTTGCCGTGAACAGCGCCACGAGTGCACTGCACGTTGCCTGTTTGGTGCTAGGCGTAGGGCCAAACGATGTGGTTTGGACTACCCCGATTACTTTTGTGGCCAGTGCAAATTGTGCCCTCTATTGTGGTGCGGGGATCGATTTCGTGGACATTGATCTGCGTACCTACAACATGAGTGTTGAGCGTCTGGCAGAAAAACTGGGACATGCAGAAAAGATCGGCAACCTACCCAAAGTCGTGATTCCCGTGCATCTATGCGGACAGCCCTGCGATATAACAGGTATTCACCTACTCAGTCAACAATACGGCTTCAAGATTATCGAGGATGCATCACATGCGATTGGTGGCAAATATCGCGGCGAAGCGATCGGCAACTGTCGTTACAGTGACATCACTGTATTTAGCTTCCATCCGGTCAAGATCATCACCACGGGTGAAGGGGGCATGGCCATGACTAACGATGCACAGTTGGCGAAGCGCATGCAGTTACTGCGCAGTCACGGCATTACCCGTGACGTGAACGAGATGACTCATGCGCTGGATGGGCCTTGGTACTACCAACAAACTGATCTTGGCTACAACTACCGTATGACCGACTTGCAGGCTGCATTGGGCCTGAGCCAAATGAAGCGATTGGATGAATTTGTCGCTAAGCGTCACGCCATCGCCAAGCGATATGATCAGCTTTTGGCTAATCTGCCGGTGATTTTGCCATGGCAGCATGCGGACAGCTATTCCGGTTTGCATCTGTATGTGATTCGTTTGAATCTCGGAGAGATTGGCAAAGCACACCGTCAAGTGTTTGAAGCATTGCGTGCAGCAGGCATCGGCGTGAACTTGCACTACATTCCGGTGTATCGGCAGCCGTACTACGAAGGATTAGGTTTTCAGGTTGGACATTGCCCGGAGGCGGAGCGATATTATACGGAAGCAATTAGCTTACCAATGTATCCCGGATTAACCGAAGAACAACAGCTTCAAGTGGTGTGCGCATTGGATATGGCAATCCAAGGATGAGATTGGCCCTCGGTGCAGTCCAGTTCGGCATGAACTACGGAATCGCTAACCAAGATGGACAAGTTTCTGTTGATGAAGCCAAAGCCATCATTGAGTTTTCACGCGCAAGCGGCATTGACACGCTTGATACCGCGATTGCCTACGGCGACAGCGAGAAGCGGTTGGGAGAGGTTGGCATTCAAGATTGGCAGGTTGTGTCAAAGCTGCCAGCCATTCCAGAAAATTGCCGTGACATCACGCAATGGGTTACGGATACTGTTAACGAATCCATGCAACGGTTGAAAGTCAAAAATTTATATGGCCTGTTGTTGCACCGACCGCAACAACTTTTAGAGCAAGAGAGCGACCAGCTCTATCGTGCCTTGCAGCAGCTAAAATACGAAGGCTTAGTACAAAAAATCGGTGTCTCGATTTATGCCCCTTCAGAACTGGATGCACTTTGTAGTCGCTTTAAGTTCGACCTTGTCCAAGCACCCTTTAATGTTATAGATCGCCGTCTGATTGAAACAGGCTGGTTGACCCGTTTGGCGGAGCAGGGCACGGAATTGCATGTGCGTTCGGTTTTTTTGCAGGGTCTGCTTTTAATGAGACCAAGTGATAGGCCTCAAAAATTTGCCCGATGGGACGTCTTTTGGTCAAAATGGGATGAATGGCTTGCGCACAATGGGTTGACGCCATTGCAAGCCTGTCTCTGTTACGCCTTGTCATTTCCGCAAATCGGAAAAGTCATCGTCGGTGTCGATAGCTTGCCGCAGTTGAAAGAGATACTTATGGCTATGGCAGGCCCATCACCGAAAATCCCAGATGGACTAAGTATCAGCGACATTAATTTAGTGAATCCAGCAAATTGGGCGGCGCTCACCTAATCCATAGTCTCTATAAGCAAATCTAGCAAGTAAAACAAGGATACGAAAATGTCTATCGAAATCATCGCCGAACTAGCTCAGGGGTTTGAAGGTCGCTCAGAGCAGGCTCGCCTGCTGCTGAAAGCGGCGGCGGCGGCAGGAGCTGATGCAGCTAAATACCAACTTGTGTATGCAGATGAATTGGCTACTCCAGACTATAAGTACTACGAACTTTTTCGTTCTCTTGAAATGACCGATGATGTCTGGAAAGGGTTGGCGACATATGCAGCGGAGTTGGGTATTCAGTTACATGTAGATATTTTTGGGACGCGCAGCCTACAATTGGCTGAGCGAATTGGTGTGGCGGCCGTGAAGCTTCATGGCACCGATATTGCCAATCTTGGCCTATTAAACGCGGTTGCAAACAGTTCGATAAAAAGAGTGCTGTTGGGCGCGGGAGGTGCTTTTTACAGTGAACTTCAGCAAGCCATAGATATTCTTTCAAGCAAAGAGGCGATTGTTCTTCTTGGCTTTCAGGGCTATCCAACCCCTAATGAAACTAACCAAATAGATCGTGTCCGCTTATTGGTGGAGCGCATTGAACGCACACATACGAATGTGTCTATCGGGTTTGCTGATCATGCGCCGCCGGAAAGTCCCTTGCGTTATGCTTTAGCAGCAACGGCTATAGGTGCAGGTGCAAAGGTGCTTGAAAAGCACCTAACCCTGGGACAGGTCATGAAGCTGGAAGACCACGAGTCAGCTCTGAATCCCGATGAATTTTTAGAGTTCACTCAGACCATTCGGGATTGCGCCCAAGCTTTGGGAGGTGCCGCAGACATCGAGGACTTCGGAATGTCCGAGGCTGAGCATGCTTATCGCAAGATGATTCGTCGGCATGTGGTATCAAGCCGAGATATTGAAAAGGGTTCAAAAATTGCCCCAGCCGATCTGGTTCTCAAGCGCACATCGTCCGAGCAAGTCATTACAGACTTGGCCTCGGTTTATGAGAAAACGCTTAAGCGCGAGATTCAACAAAACACACCAATTTTACCTGCCGACATTGATTAAAGTGATTCCATAATGAAAAGACGTCTTGTAGCTGCCATCGCTTGTCGTAACCAGGGGGCGCGCCTTTACGGCAAGCCGATTCAGAATCTGGATGTAGAAAATGGTGCGCGAATAATTGATAACATTGTTGAATGCTTGAGAACAATTGATTGCATTGATGAGATAGTTCTTGGCATTTCAGAGGGTATCGAAAATGATGTGTTTAAAATCATCGCGGAAGAGAAAGGTCTTCGTTACGTTGTTGGTGACCAAATTGATGTGTTATCGCGGCTTATTAAATGCGGGCAGCTCGCAGGTGCAACCGACATTTTTCGTGTAACCAGTGAATCCCCTTTTCTTTATTTTGAACCCGTTGAAGAGTTATGGCGTCTTCACCAAGAAGAAAAGGCGGATGCGATTTTCATGGATGATGTTATTGACGGATGCGGATTTGAAATCATTTCTTTAAAAGCTCTGGAAGAGTCGCACGCAAAGGGCGATAGAAAACATCGCTCCGAACTTTGTACGCTGTATATTCGGGAGCATCATCAGGAATTCAAGATCATCAAGCCGGAACCGCCGATTGAACTGGTTCGCAAAGATTTGAGGTTGACAGTAGACAACCCGGAAGATTTGGCAGTATGTCGAATTGTGTTCGGCGCATTCAAGGGGAAAGCCCCGAGAATTCCGGTTCCTGAAATCGTCAAATATCTAGATGCGAATCCAACGCTGATCGAGCTGATTTCACCTTTTACCGAAACCGGGTATGCAACGATGTATCGTTGGGGTGAGTAATAATTCGCAGCAGTCAAAAACATTTCATGGATAAAATGATGAACAAGATAACAAACTACCAGAAATCCAAAGAATTTTCAGCGAGAGTTCATGACCTGATACCTGGCGGCGCACATACTTATTCCAAGGGTGATGATCAGTTTCCGCTCAATGCTCCGGCAGCAATTACCCATGGTAAGGGAGCTCACGTGTGGGATCTTGATTGCAACGAGTTTATTGATTGCAGCATGGGGTTAACATCGGTTTGTATCGGTCACGGATATGAGCCTGTCGCACAAGCTGTTTGTGAGGCGGCGTTTGGGGGTACCAATTTCCAGCGACCAGCCGCAATCGAGTTGGAGGCTGCCAAGATATTCCTCGAAACCGTTCAGTCCGGGGACATGGTGAAGTTTGCTAAAAACGGCTCCACAGTTACGACTGCTGCAGTCAAGCTGGCGCGCGCTTATACCGGACGTAATCGGGTTGCTATCGCACGCGAACACAATTTCTTTAGTTACGATGACTGGTTCATTGTCACCACGCCCTGTGATCGAGGCATTCCATCCAGAGTGCGCGAGATGACTGCGGTGTTTAGTTACAACAACTATGAATCGGTCGAAGCATTGCTTGCCGACAACGACCATGACATCGCCTGCTTGATAATGGAGCCGGTGAAATTCGAGCCACCCAAGGATGATTTCCTGCATAAGGTTGCGGCTCTGTGCAAGGATCGCGGTGTGCTCTTGATTCTTGATGAGATGATTTCTGGCTTCAAATGGAGTTTGCAAGGGGCGCACAACTATTACGGGGTCAAACCCGACATGGCGACCTGGGGCAAGGGTATTGCTAATGGGTTTTCGGCCTGTGCACTGACCGGGCGTGCCGATATCATGGAATTAGGCGGTATCCGGCGTGAAGGGGATGACAAGCTATTTCTGATCTCAACGACTCATGGTGCCGAGACCACAGGTCTTGCTGCCATGATTGCCACCATCAGGGAATTCAAACAGCACAATATGATTGAGAGCAACTGGGCGAGGGGCGAGGCCCTAAAGCAGCGTCTTGAACAGATTGTGCACAATCATGGGTTGGAAAATTCGTTGCAACTGCTTGGTTATCCCTGTCTATTCGTGTTGGTATGCCGTAATTCCGCAGGTGTGCCGGATGATGCGTACCGAACCTTGATGATGCAGGAAATGATTGCGCGGGGCGTATTGTTTCAGGGGATGTTTTATCCTACTTGGTCGCACCAGCAACCGGAGATGGATCATCTTGCCACGGCCTTTGATGAGTCATGTGCCATATACCGTAACGCTATTGATATCGGTTCTACGGATAACCTGTTGATCGGTCGGCCTGCCAAGCCGGTTTTTCGTAAGATAATTTAGCTTCAAATATCAAGGAACAAAGGGTTAAGGTTTTGGCGTACCTAATGTGGATAATATCGGTAGACAAGGTGTGAAAAATATTGCAATTCGGGTCGATGCTTCAAGCCAAATCGGTACTGGGCATTTCATGCGCTGCCTGACCTTGGCTGATGGCTTAAGGCAGCGAGGCGCGCGGATTCGTTTTGTTAGCCGCCATCTGCCTGAATATCTGAGCGACATGTTGATGGACAAAGGGCATGAGATATTGCTGTTCGATAGTGTTAAAAATAATGCGGAAGTGGATGAACTTGCACATTCTCACTGGCTTGGAGTTAGCCAAGCACAGGACGCAGCAGATTCTATTGAGGTGCTGTCAGATGTGGATTGGCTTATTGTGGATCATTATGCACTGGATGCGCGATGGGAAAGCGCCTTGCGCGGAACTGCCAAAAAAATCATGGTCATCGACGACATTGCCGACCGTCAACACGATTGCGATGTGCTGCTGGATCAGAATTTATATACAGACATGCAGACTCGCTATACCGGCAAAGTTTCATCCTCTTGCCAATTATTGTTGGGCCCACGTTATGCTTTACTGCGGGATGAGTTTCGAAAGTTGCGCGAACAAGTTAATCCACGCACAGAGCCAGTCAAACGAATTTTGGTATTTTTTGGTGGTGTAGATGCTGATAACTACACTGGCCTTGCTATAAAGGCATTGGTGGAATTGAAGACAAAAGGACTACATATCGATGTAGTGATAGGTGCGCAGCATCCGTGTCGTGTAGAGATTGAGGCAAGCTGTGCTGAGCAAGGATATGTTTGTCATGTGCAAACCAATCGTATGGCCGAGTTGATGGCGGTTGCTGATCTGGCGATTGGTGCTGGTGGATCCGCTAGTTGGGAGCGTTGTTGTTTGGGGTTGCCCACTTTAGTCATTTCTACGGCGGATAATCAGCAAAGACAGGTTGCTGATGCTGCATTAGATGGCTTGCTGTGTTCCCCAGAAATCAAGGGTGACTTGATTCAAGCGTTCCAAAGGCATATTAGCGCGCTGATTGAGAATAGATATCTAAGGCAGATGATTTCGTGCAATAGCATGCATGCAGTAGATGGTCGAGGCGTGTTACGGGTCATTGCAACCATTGGGTGCAGTGATATAGAGATTCGGACTGCAAGATCAGAAGATTCAGAAAAATTATTTCAATGGCGTAATCACTCTAGTATCAGGGCGGTTTCACGCGACGCTAACTTGATCGATTGGCAGGTTCACCAGAGATGGTTTACTTCTATGCTGAGAGATCCAGAGAAAATACTGCTCATTGGACAGCGTGTGGAATCTCCCGTCGGGGTGGTTCGCTTCGATGTTCAGAATGATGAGGCGGAAGTTTCGATTTATCTTGTTCCGGATGGCGCGTCCTCTGGACAAGGGCGAAGTTTACTGCAAAGCGCTGAGCAATGGCTTGTAGCCAACCGCCTAGGGATTCGTAAGATTCGTGCGCATGTGCTTGGGGTAAATGTGCGTTCACAAAGGCTATTTGTTGGTGCGGGCTATCAAGTTGAGTCCACCAACTATTCAAAGAGGCTGCATTGAAAATGACAGAAGTATTTAAAATTGCTGGCCGGCTAATCGGTCGAGGGCACAAACCATTTATCATCGCCGAGATGTCTGGCAATCATAACCAGTCGCTGGAGCGGGCGCTGGAAATCGTCGAGGCGGCCGCCAAGACGGGTGCTCACGCGCTGAAGATTCAGACTTATACGCCCGACACCATGACGCTTGATCTGGATGAGCGCGAGTTTCATATCAGCGACCCCAACAGCCTGTGGGCAGGTAAGTCTCTTTACAAGCTTTACGGCGAAGCCTATACCCCATGGGAATGGCACAAGCCGATTTTCGATAGAGCGCGTGAACTGGGCATCATTCCGTTCAGTACGCCATTTGACGACACGGCAGTGGACTTTCTCGAAAGTCTGGATGTGCCGTGCTACAAGATTGCGTCTTTCGAGAATACTGATTTACCGCTGATTCGTCGCGTGGCTGCCACCGGGAAACCTCTGATCATCTCTACCGGCATGGCCACGGTGGCCGAATTGGATGAGACTGTGCGAGCTGCTAGAGAGGGGGGATGCAAAGACCTTATCCTGCTCAAGTGCACCAGCACTTACCCTGCCACGGCAGCGAACACCAATATTTTGACCATCCCACATCTGCGCGAGCTGTTCGGCTGCGAAGTGGGCTTGTCCGACCACACGATGGGTGTGGGTGTCTCGGTAGCCAGCGTAGCACTGGGAGCAACCGTTATCGAAAAGCATTTTACCCTCAACCGTGCAGATGGCGGGGTAGACAGCACCTTCTCGATGGAGCCTACCGAGATGGCGCAACTGGTGGTGGAGTCCGAACGAGCCTGGCAGGCACTGGGGCAGGTGAGCTATGGCCCCTCCGAGGCTGAAAAGAAATCACTTCAGTTCCGTCGTTCACTGTATGTAGTGCAAGACCTCAAAGCCGGTGATGTGTTGACGTGTGAGAATATGCGTACGATTAGGCCGGGGTTAGGTTTGCCGCCAAAGTATTTCTACACGCTATTAGGATGTCGGGTGAATCAGAATGTGAAGAGGGGTACTCCGATGAAGTGGGAGCTGGTAACATGATGTTGCTTCTATTAGTGCAAGAAGGCACGCCATTGAATTGTGGCTGACGTGGGGATATTTCGCCTAATTCTGGCGTTAATGGTTGTAGCTGTTCATTCTAGGCATTTCCCTGACTCATGGCCTAATATTGGTATAGCCGCTGTAGCTGTATTTTTTTTCATATCAGGGTTCCTAATGCCTTTAGCATTACTTAATAATTATACTCTTCATGGTTCTTTATCTCTGAACGGCTGCATGAGATATTTGATCAATCGATGGTTGCGTATATTTCCTTTGTATTGGGTGTCACTGATTTTTATTTTGGGTTATGACGGATTTAAGAATTGGCGTTCTTATAAAGAAGCATTTGACGCTCCCAGCATATTCTTGCAAAACATCCTATTGTTGGGTATGAATCAAAAGGAAATATGGGGAAATTATCTTAGATTCAATAATCCAGCATGGACTTTGGATGTTGAAATTCAATATTATTTAATTGTCCCTTTGTTGTTGTTGGCCTGGGCGAAGAATAAAACTATTACTTCATTATCGCTAATAGCCTTGGGACTTATTAGCTGTTTTCTGATTGCCTTTCCTACTAATATATTTGGTATTGATAGATCAATATTATCTTGGAGCGCATGCTTTTTTTTGGGATTCCTGTTTTTTCAAATGACTTCAAACTTCGAGTGCAAGCAATGGGCACGAAGAGCTTTTTTAGTAGGTGTCGCGATAGTTGCTTCTGTCATCGTCTTGAATCCAACAGGGTTCAAGACGATGACTTTGACGATAGGCCTCATATTAGTGGGTGGGTATTTGTTAGCGTTGCAGAGAAAAGCCCCCCCCCTAGATAGATTTCTTGGAGACTTGTCCTATCCAGTTTTCATAATCCATATTTTTACTAATGAGTGTGTATATGAAAACATTGTCCACGTATATATGTACAAATTACAAACCTTTGCTAATGTATTCATGCTAAATGCGTTGTTCTCGTTGGTTATGGGCGTTATTTTATTGCTGATAGTTGTCTACCCGATTGACAGATATAGGAAAAAATTGAAGCTAATCAAAGAGCCTCTGAGAACGTATTGATTTATAACTTAGATTTAACTCATAAGTTCAATACTATTACTCATGCAGCTTCCTACTCAGCAAAAAATACCACATGAGGTGTTTTAAAATTGAGAGTTTTTCGAGGACGATGATTAGTTTTATGCATTACCGTCTCAACTGCGACTTGATTATTTTGGCATCGATTTCTCAATCGTCGAGATGAGTTTTTTACGCAACAATATTCGGGTGCTCATTTATAATTTTTAGGGATTAGCCGCCACTATGCATAACACCGTCTCAAATGATGTTGGCCAACATGAGTACCGGCATCTGAAAAATCAGTTCAACCAATTCATGACACCAGCTTGTCTAACAGCAGTGCAATCTCATGGGTCGCTGAAAGAGTCGTGGTATTTGTTCTGTGGTGCCTTTGATCATCAGTAGACTCGAGTTTCAATTGTCGCTATCGAACCAAATTTATGCCTAAGAAAGCACGCTATTTAATTACGACCGCCGACGAGCGGACTTGGAAATTTGATCGTCCAGTCATCTTCTTGGGTGAGTGGTGTCGTCTTTACGATCGAAAACACATTTGGCAGGATATGGATGCCGTCGTCGCGGCGCCATATGGGCTAGGCCAAGCGAATCAAGATGCGGATCATGCGGAGGCGCGCGCGTTGGAGGAAAAACTCTTCCCCATATTGTGCGATGCGCTTAACCAATACCATGGCACGTTGCATGGCTCGAGATTCTGGCGGATTGTCTTGGGGCACTGGCTTCGGCGTTATGTTGATGTGATTCTTAATCGCGTCAGAACGCTTGAGCTGTGCTTGCAGACTTATCAATTGAGCGGTATGACAGCATTCTCTGATGACCGCTATGCGCTTGCCCCACTGGACTCCTATGCGGCGATCTGGGCTTTCAATGATGATCGATGGAATAACGCGCTGTATGTTCGCATCTTGAATCTCCTTGGTGTGGCAAGTTGCCCAATAGAAGTAATTCCTGGTGATGCATCCGAAGGCTTCCGCTGGAGCGTAACGGCAACTGAAGTCCCTTTAAAAAGGAAGATTCTGCGGATGGGTTACCAGAATGTGATGAAGCTGTTAGGATTGCTGGTGAGAGGGGGTGATGCTTTTGTTATCAACAGCTACCTTCCGCGCAAGGAAGAGATAAAACTTCAGTTAACCTTGGGGCAGGTGCCGCAGTTGTGGATTTCCCCGAAACTCACACATACAATAAAGCCTGATCGTGTACTTCGGCAAAGCTTATCTGACCAAATTGCTGGAAAAGCGAGCGATACTCTCTTTGGAATTATGTGCTCACTGGTATTTGAACTTATGCCGGTTTGCTATTTGGAAGGTTTTACAGAGCTGTCTGAAAAAGTTCAACAATTGCCTTGGCCCAAAAAACCAAAGTTTATTTTCACTAGTAATAATTTTGATATGGATGAAGTGTTTAAACTTTGGGCGGCAACTAAGGTTGAGTCCGGCTCTAAATATGTAACCGGGCAGCATGGGAGTAATTACGGAACTTCTCGCTATATGTACCCTTCTGTAGAAGAAGTAACGGCTGACAAGTTTTTGACCTGGGGCTGGACTGACGGTTTGCCACAACACACCCCAGCATTTATATTTAAAACTTTAGGCAAAAAAACCGAGGCATACAACCCTAATGGGGGGTTGTTGTTGATAGAGTTGCATGCAGGTCTCATGTTGTCCACTTGGGATGTCACTGCTGAATTCAAGGCTTATTTTGAAGACCAGCAAAGCTTTATTGAAAAGATACAAAAGCCGCTTAGAAAGCATTTAACTGTCAGATTGCACCATGGACATACCGATTTGAACTGGGCTGAAGAAACCCGGTGGAGGGAGTTTGCCCCGACAATTAAACTCGATACCGGGTCTTCTCGCATCAGTAAACTGATTGCGCAAAGCCGACTGATTATCCACAGTTACGACTCCTCTGGCATTTTGGAAACGCTTTCACAAAATATTCCGACGCTCGCTTTTTGGCAGAATGATTTTGATCATTTGCGAGAGAGTGCCAAACCCTACTATCAACTGTTAGTAGATGCTGGCATTGTTCACTTAACCCCTGAATCAGCTGCTGCAAAAGTCAATGAGGTTTGGGATGATGTGGCTGGTTGGTGGATGCAGGCCGCTGTACAAGAGGCCCGAAAACAATTCTGCGATAGGTATGCTAGAGTTAGTCAAAATTCGGTGGATGACCTTAAAAAAATTCTTATGAGTGGTGCCTCATGACTACGTTATCCAAAAATAATGTCTCTGTGAAAATACTTGATCTGGGTTGTGGCAAGAAGAAACGGCCTGGGGCAATCGGTGTTGATTATTCTGATCGACATAATGCAGACATTATTCACAACTTGAATGTTTTTTCATATCCATTTACGGATGATGAATTTGATGAGATTTACCTCGATAATGTCCTGGAGCATTTGGATGCCCCAATGAAAGTGATGGAAGAGGTGCATCGCATATGCAAATCTGGCGGGCATGTAAAGGTTATCGTCCCTTACTTCCGCTCAGTTTGGGCTTTTATTGATCCAACGCACAAGCATTTCTTCACCGTGGACTCATTTGCATATTTTGATCCGAGACACACTATTTGTCAGCAATACGATTACACACCTGCAAGATTTCTGATTGAAAAAATTGTCTTCAACGAAACACTACACAATCGATGGCCGAAAAAACTTATAGTCAAACTGGCGAATAAATATCCAAACCACTACGAACATTATCTAAGCCATTTATATCCGCTCGACGACATTACGTATTATTTAAAAAAATGCTGAGCATATGAAAATAGCCATTAAAAATTATTTAAGCTGGGCTTTTGATCCTGTTTTTCTAACCCATCTGCGACTAAAGGCTGCTCTGGAGTCGACAATCATCCCTTTGGCGGTTGATGAAATTAGTTGTCTGGATGTGGGGTGTGGTGATCGGCCTTATGAGTATTTGTTTGAACGTGGCAGTTATACAGGAATTGATGTGGAAGATTCCGGACGGCCTCTAAGCATGAAGCAACCTGATTATTTTTATGATGGCAACGCATTCCCATTTCCTGATGACTCCTTTGATATGGTTATCTCAACCCAAGTATTGGAGCATGTACCTGATCCCTTGGTCATGCTAAGTGAGATGGCTCGTGTTTGTAAGCATGGGGGGGGGGTGGTAATCTCACTCCCTTTTGTTTATCAAGAGCATGAGGAACCTTTTGATTATTTCCGCTTTACCCGATTCGGTATTACGGAGTTATTGTTCAAAGCGGGGTTAAAAATCGAAACTATTAAAAGGGATTCGAGTGCACTTGAGGCTATAGCGATACTTATCAACGTATATATTATTCACAATCTTGTACCGGGAGTTAGGGGATTTGGTCGTCTTTATGCTCTGTTTTTTTGTTTACCCATACAGTTGCTTGCTATAGTGTTATCGAAAATTCTCCCGGACAAAGGCCAGCTTTACCTCAATCTTGTTGTATATGCTAAGAAGACGTAGTCGATTTCAATGCTGAATAATAGTCACATTTTAATAACGGGTGCCAACGGTTTTGTTGGGCAGCATCTAAGTGAAGCATTGCTGGATAAAGGTGCCCGAGTGTCGCGGATCGTGCGTTCTGTTTTACCTAGTCATCATGTGGTGGTAGATCAGCATGTTCTCGATTTAGCTGATCGTCTGAAAGTCCTCGAAGTTGTTTCTTTGTTACAGCCTAGCTACGTTATTCATCTGGCAGGGTCAAAAATTAGGACAAATGACGTTAAGCAATTTCGTGATACTTATGACGAGAATTTATTAATGTCTCTTAACGTTATTGATGCATGTCGTGCGCTGAAAAATTTCAAGAGACTGGTCTTTTTGGGGACATGCGAGGAATATGGTCTGGCTCCGACACCCTATAAAGAGGCACAAAGGGCTGTGCCCACAGGTGTTTATGGACTTTCAAAATTGGCTGTGACACAAATTCTTACAGGCCTATTTCATAGCCATCGATTCCCATCGGTAGTGTTACGACCAACAGTAATTTACGGGCCAAGGCAGGGAGACGAGATGTTTCTTTCTGCCTTGATTCAGTCTTTGCTGGCAGGGAAAGACTTCGCGATGACCTATGGCGAACAGAGACGTGACTTCATCTATATCGATGATGTGGTAGACGCGATTATCAACGCGATCAAGGCTGACGAGCGTGTGAATGGAGAGGTCATAAATATTGGTGCCGGGGATTCATTTCAGATCAAAGAGATCACAACCATGGTCGCCAATTCGATTGGTGCTGCTGTCAGCGGGTTCATCAAATTTGGTGCTGTTCCATATCGACCCAACGAGGCGATGGACTACTCCGTTGTGATTACGCGCGCTAAAGAATTACTAGGCTGGTATCCAAGCACCAGCCTAGAGGATGGCGTGCAACAGACAATCAAGCAATTTAAGGCGTCCGCCGGTAATCTTATTAGCCAAGATCAGGGTCATGCTTAAGATTCACTACCATTCCGACTGCCCGTTTTTTGCGGGCTGCGAGAGCATGTTGGCAAATTTCTTTAATTCGGAGGGTTTCAGGCAAGCTCATGTTGTGAGTTTCAGCTATCGCCAATCTGTGCGCTATACATTAGGTTTTAAGCAGAGGGTCGAGCGTGATTTGCCTGTTTACTCGATTGCCTTCCCTGATTTGTCCGATTTCGCTAAATTACCCAGTGGATGGCCGTTGTTAAGCAAACGGCTAGTGATGGCATTTTTTCGATTGCTGTTCACGAGCCCTATACTGGTATATGAGATTGTGGTTCTATTCCGCCTGTTCAAAAAACTTGATCCCGATATCCTGCATATCAATAACGGGGGGTATCCCGCAGCACTTTCTGCGCGTGCGGCTGCAATTGCAGGTAAATTGGCTGGCATCCCAAAAGTGCTTATGGTTGTTAACAATATGGCGGACGACTATCAACGTTTTTCACGATGGCTAGACTATCCTGTCGATCGTTTAGTAGGGCGGTCGGTTGACCTATTCGTAACTGGGTCAGAAGTAGCGGCCGCTAGACTTCGTTCCGTTTTAAATCTCCCAAAGCATCAGGTAATAGCGGTTCATAACGGAATTTCGATGCGTAAGGCAAATGCAAGTGTTGCGGTTACGCGCGAGCGGTTGGAGCTGGGTAATTTTGATGGTGTGATCTTCGGTGTTGTGGCTTTATTGATACCGAGAAAAGGACATCAGGTTCTTCTAGATGCAGTTTTGAAGCTTGTTGCAGAAAACAGACTGGCCGAAAATGAATTCAAAATTTTAATTGAAGGTAGCGGCCCGTTGCAGCAGGAGCTTATTAATTTTGTTAATATTCATAAGTTAGCACGTTGGGTGATGTTTGTTGGGGATGAGGAAAATGTAATCGACTTCATGTCTGCATTGGATGTTTTGATTTTACCCTCTGTCCAGGAAGAAGATTTCCCCAATGTTATTTTGGAAGCCATGGCACTTGGCAAGCCAGTTATAGCAACCCGCCTTGCGGGCACGCCCGAACAGGTGATCGACGGCGTGACTGGATTATTGGTTGAGCCGCGTAATGCTGTTCAATTGGGTGAAGCTATTTGTCACCTAGTGGATAATCCGAATATAAGATATGGGATGGGACGTGCGGCCGTAGGCCGATTTAGCGATCATTTTACTAGCGAGATAGCTTTGGATAATTATACCAATATGTATATAAAACTTTTTGATACACGGAAACAAACAAAATGAAGAAAACTTTTAGCATGTTTCGTGGCCGTCGCGTTTTTATCACTGGCCATACTGGTTTTAAGGGCTCCTGGCTTGCGTTCATGCTAAATGAGGCAGGTGCTGAAGTAATGGGTTTTGCCTTGCCGCCGGCAACCGCTATCAACCACTTTGATTTGCTTAAGCTCGATAAAAAAATTAAGCATGTAGTGGGTGACATTCGTGATGCTTCACTTATTGCCAACACTTTACAAGAATTTCAGCCTGAGTTTGTTTTTCACCTCGCAGCGCAAGCCTTGGTTCGACCCTCCTACGATTCACCGGCGGCCACTTTTTCAACTAATGTCATGGGGTCGGTAAATCTATTGGATGCTGTGCGTCAGTGTGAGTCGGTGCGATCTCTGGTTTATATCACCTCCGATAAATGTTACGAGAATGTCGAATGGATTTGGGGCTATCGAGAAAATGATCAACTGGGTGGCCGTGATCCTTACAGCGCTTCCAAAGCCGCTGCCGAGATTGTGTTCTCTTCTTATGCGAGATCGTTTTTTGAACAGCATCCGTTATTAGGCACTGCAAGTACTAGGGCGGGCAATGTGATTGGCGGGGGCGATTGGGCAGTCGATCGGATTATTCCTGACTGCATGCGTGCCATTGAAGCGGGTGAGCCTGTCCGGTTACGCAATCCAGGTGCGACGCGTCCTTGGCAGCATGTGTTGGAGCCGCTTTCAGGCTACCTGTTACTGGCTGCTCGTTTGTATGAAGAGCCGAAACGCTGGGGAGGTGCTTGGAACTTTGGCCCATCCACTCATGAAGTACGAACTGTAAAAAACGTTGCCGAAGTTATCGTCGGTCACATTGGCAAGGGGCGTGTTGAGGTTGTTGAATCACAAACACAGGTGCATGAAGCACGATTACTTCAGCTAAATTGCGATAAGGCGCATCAATTGCTAGGTTGGTATCCTCGTTGGCATGTTGAAAAAACGCTTGAGACTACCGCACTTTGGTACAAGACCGTTATGAATGGGGGCGATGCTGAAGTAATTACCCGCGCGCAAGTTCATGAGTTTTTTCCGGAGTTAACATGATTGATGGGGTGGTACTGACGCCGCTACGGCAGATTTTTGATGAACGTGGCAAGGTCATGCACATGCTACGGGAAGACTCACCGGTTTTTTCAAGATTTGGTGAGATTTATTTTTCATGCACTCATCCAGGTGTTGTGAAAGCCTGGCATTTGCATGAAAAAATGACTTTAAACTATGCGGTTATTTATGGAGAGATCAAATTTGTGCTATTTGATGATCGCGCAGACAGCTCTACGCACGGGGAAGTTCAGGAGCTTTTTATTTCGCCAGAAAACTATATGTTGGTAACGGTACCCCCCTTAATCTGGAACGGCTTCAAAAGTGTTGGTACCAAGACTGCAATCGTCGCCAATTGCGCAACCTTGCCACATAGTCAGGATGAGATTGAGCGGCGCGCAGCATCTGATGCCAGTATCCCGTATGACTGGGGGTTGAAGCACAGATGACCCACCTTCCCACTTCAACGTTACCAATATTTTGAGAACCGATTGAGCCTATGAAAGTTATCCTCCTCGCTGGCGGTTTTGGTACGCGCTTGGCCGAATACACCGATGTTATCCCCAAACCGATGGTGCCCGTCGGTGGCAAACCGATCCTCTGGCACATTATGCAAACCTATGCGCGCTTTGGGTACAAGGATTTTTATGTCGCATTGGGTTATAAGGCAGAGGTAATCAAGGAGTATTTCCTTAATTACCGAGCGCTCAATGCTGATTTCACGGTAGATCTCGCCTCGGGCGGCGTTACGCCGCACCAAGTGGATTCCGTGGACTGGCGGGTGACCTTGGTCAACACGGGTGATGCATCCATGACCGGTGGCCGTGTCAAGCGGATGCAGTCATTTATTGGTAACGAGACCTGTATGCTGACCTATGGTGATGGTGTGGCCGATATTGACCTGAATGCGCTGCTGGCCTTTCATCGCAGCCATGGCAAGATGGTCACCGTGTCAGCCGTGCGTCCCTCTGCCCGTTTTGGCGAGCTGGAAATGGATGGCGCGCGTGTCGTCAGCTTTCAGGAAAAACCGCAGTTACATGAAGGTTGGATCAATGGTGGTTTTTTCGTGATCGAACCTGCGTTCTTTGATTTGATTGCCGGGGATAGCACTTTGTTGGAACGGGAGCCTTTGGAGCAAGCAACCAAAGCAGGTGAGTTGATGGCGTATCGCCACGATGGTTTTTGGCATTGCATGGACACCAAGCGCGATCATGAGCTGCTGGAGTCGCTGTGGGCTAAAGGTGCCCCTTGGGCGGTTTAGTTTAATCCGATGCGCATATTGATTACCGGAGGCCATGGATTCGTCGGTGGCAGACTGGGCCAACATTTTCACCAAGTTGGGCATCAAATTATTTTGGGCTCACGCGCTCTAACTGGCCGACCCGATTGGTTGCCTCATGCCGAAGTGGCGCAGATTGATTGGCATGATAGTCGCGCTCTAGAGCAAATTTGTGGCGGGGTCGATGTGGTGATTCAAGCGGCGGGGATGAATGCTCAGGATTGCGCAGCAGACCCAGTGGCGGCGCTTGAATTCAACGGTCTTGCAACAGCGCGTTTGCTTGGGGCAGCAAGTCGGGCTGGCGTGAAACGGTTTATCTACCTATCCACCGCCCATGTGTATGCCAGCCCGCTTGTGGGTAGAATTACGGAAGACACTTGCCCGCGTAATCTGCACCCCTATGCTACATCGCATCTTGCTGGGGAGAATGCTGTATTGAGCATCAGCCAACGTGGGCAGATTGAAGGCATCGTGCTGCGCTTGTCCAATGCCTTTGGCGCACCACTGCATAAGGATGTAAATTGCTGGATGTTGTTGGTGAACGATTTGTGTATGCAGGCTGTGCAGAACGGAAAAATAGTTTTGCGTTCGAGTGGGTTGCAACAGCGGGACTTCATTGCCATGACGGAAGTGTGCCGCGTTGTTGAGCATCTGTCCTGTCGTGATTTCGATGCTCCGGTGCCAAACGTTTTCAATTTAGGCGCTGGGAAATCGCAATCCGTTCTTGAAATGGCGCAGTTGATACAGCGGAGGTGTAGGCGGGTTTTGGGTTTTGAACCTGAATTGCAACGACCAGAGATGGGCGCTGATGAGAGACATGAGAGGCTGGAATACCGCACAGATAGATTGGCAAAAATGGATATAAACGTGAGTCTTGATAACAACAATGAAATTGATAGTTTGTTGGCATATGTCCAAGCATCGTCCAATCAAAATGGGAGTGAAAGCATATGAATGCCACTGCTGTTCCACTCGTCTCCGTAGTCATTCCCACTTATAACCACGCTCATTTTCTGCGCCGCGCCCTGCAGTCGGTGCTGGATCAGACTTATACCAACTGGGAAGTCATTCTTATCGACAATCATTCTCAAGACAACACCGATGAGGTTGTTCAAAGTTTCAACGATTCACGGATTACTCTGCTCAAAATCCATAACAATGGAGTCATCGCGGCCTCTCGGAATATGGGGATTCTTGCAGCCGAGGGGGAATGGATAGCGTTTCTAGATTCAGATGATCTCTGGTATCCAAAAAAACTAGAAATCGCGATAAACGGAATTCAAGAAGACTCTTCGATTGATGTTTGCAGTACGGACGAAATGCTAGTCGATGAAGCAACCGGTAACAGACAGTTGCTAAAGTTTGGACCATATTGTTCAGATTTCTATAAAAGCTTATTGGTGACAGGTAACCGTCTATCACCTTCGGCCTCATTAGTAAGGCGAGATTTCCTAAACAAGAACAATTTACTATTTCGTGAAAACAAAGAGTTCGTGACGGCTGAAGATTATGATTTATGGATGCTGCTCGCGCAAGCAGGGGCAAAATTTAAATTCATACACTCAGTGCAAGGCGAATATAGCATTCACACGACCAACAATTCCGGTCAAACTGCGCGACATAATCAGGCCGTGATTAATGTTATAAAAGACCATGTGTACCAATTGCAGGAATTCCAGCCAGATAAGGAATATCTTTGGCACAACATACATGCTCGCCTATTGTTAGCGAGTGCCAGAAGCCAAATCATTAAAGGGCAATTTGTTTCAGGTATTCATGAGCTAATTCATGCATTCCGTAGCTCTTTTTCAGGCTCTTTGTGGCATATACTTTCTAAGGTTGGCAAAAGGTATTAGTAATTCCCGTATTTATAGGAAAACAAATGATTTCACAACTACTGAACCTTTTGAATTTGCATCCTATTGATGCTGACAGAATTTACGGCAGCCTATCCGGCATCTCCCAAGACCAATCTGCCGAAATTGCATTGCGCGAACCCGTATCTGAGAACGTCAATAATCATCCCAGATGGTATCCTTTCAATGGTTTTCGGTTGGTCGCTAAGGATAACCAATGTTCGGCGTAATAAAACGGAATCCAACGCTTGCACCCAAAGATCTTTGCCATGTGCTGGCAGCCCAAAGCCCAGATTCGGAAGCTTCTGCCTCTGAGGCATTCAGTTACACGGGTTATGCGCGTTTTGCCTTGTACAATATTCTGAAGTTGTTGAAGCTCGAGCGAGGAAGTGAGGTTTTACTTCCCGCCTATATATGCGATGTCGTGCTACTGCCTTTCGTTGATTTCGGACTAGAGCCAATTTATTACGGAGTCACGGATCAATTTCAGATTGACTTTAACACTGTCAGTCTTTCTTCAAAGACAAAGGCTATTATCACCGTAAACTATTTTGGGTTGAGTCAGGATTTCGAAACCATCAATTCCTTCGCAAGTGAGCACCAACTTATTTGGATAAATGATAACAGTCATGGATTCGCGAGCAGTCATGATGAGAAAAAGTTTGAATCGTTCGGTGATTTCAGCATAACTTCGTTTCGAAAAGTCCTTCCGACAGTAAATGGCGCGCGTGCCTGTATCAACAATGCGGCCTATGAATACATGAGATCGGAGTTGTCCGTGCTCAATCGTCCTGCTGCAATGGAAAGCAAGCTGCTGCGGTTCTTGGGTGCCACCCTTCTTGGAAATCTGCATTACCGGCCATGGAAGCATGCGGATTATTCTGATGTTCCAGTATTATCGGAAGCCGAAATCATGTCTTTTCGCCTCGACCGGATTTCCGGCAGAGTGCTTAGTATAATAGCAGAAGATTATGTTCAGAAACGCCGGTTCCAGCTGTATCAGGCGGTCGATATATTTCTTTTGCAACGATGTTATAGCTTTCTTGGGCCGATCCCGAATTTGCTGCATTCCGGAAATTCTCCTATGGTCTATCCCGTGGTGGTTGCAGATCAGAGTTATTGGAGAGCTATCTTGCGTACAAGTCGAGACGTTGGTATGGATATTCATACATGGCCTGACTTGCCGCAGGAGGTGATCGCAACCAATCTTTTTGGGGCAGTCGAGATGTGGCAGCGGCTACTTTTTTTGCCCATTCATCAAGATCTTGAGGTAGAACAATATTGCTCACGTTTGGCCAAAGCTTTAGATTCTGTGTGACTTTAAGTGCACCTATATTTATTTTAGGGATTTTTAGATGGCTATTGCGAAATGTTTTAAGTCGGATCGGTGGGATGCTATCCGTTCTCGTGATGAGGGGCTTTCATGATCGAGTTTCTGGAATTCAACGCTGAAAATTCAGAGGATGAGTGGGATAGCAAACTGCTAAAGTTCAATGATGCTGGCTTTCAGCAGACATATTCTTTTGGTGAGCTAGGAAAATCTCACGTCTCTGGGGTATTTCGGGCGTTGCTTGTTGAGGGCAACCAGACGCTGGTCATGGCACAAGGGTTTGTGTACAATCCTATATTCGGTGTTTGTGTACTTGTGATCCGTGGTGGCCTAGCCTATCAATCTTCAAAAAATGAAAATACGAATCTCAAGCATCTTCGTTTTTTTCTTCAACAACTTATTAAAGTTAATAAAGAGCGATGTAAGTTTTTATATATCAACATTACTATGAATGGTGAACGTTCAATGCTTGCCGAGATTGCGTTGCGTGAAGCGGGTTTGGCTAGGCCTTTTTTTGAGCGCGATCCTTATCTTACTTACGTTGTGTCTATTCACCGAGATTTTGACCAAAATATGAAGGCATTTGATTCAAAATGGAGGAATCAACTCCGCCGTGCGGAAAGCCTTAAGCCTAAATTCATTTGGGGGAATGATGATTCATTGCTTCATTCATATGTGAAGTTACATAACTCAATGTGTCAAATTAAGTCAATCGAAAGCCAGACCTTGAGTTATGAAGGTCTCAATGATATGCGAATAAATTTGGGTGGAAAGTTGCAATTCCTTATTGGGAGTCTTGGTGGGTTTGACGTTTGCGGGTGTGCCGTCATAATCGCTTATAACAAAGCTTACTACTATTATGCTGCAGCAAATGAGCAGGGCCGAAATGGTTATTTCTCGAATGCGATGGTTTGGTTTTTGATCCAGAAGCTTCAGGCGATCAATGTGACTGAGCTTGATTTGGTAGGAGTCGATCCAGTGAGAAACTGGGGTGGGTATCATTTCAAAAGAGGTGTTGGAGGAAAGCCGTTTGCCTACGTTGGTGAATGGGATTTTAGCTCCCCAACTTTCCTAAAGCCGTTAATAAATTTTGCCTTGTTTTGGCGATCGAAGCGGATGTATCGTTAATTATTGTGAATCTTGGTTTTTCATGCCCTCCCACCTTTAAAGACAATGTCATGCTTACAAAGTTAATTAAGCTGTACAGCTTTTGTCGTGACGGCTCTGGTTGTTTTCTTAAATGCGCGCTGCAATGAAAAGTAGGCGAATTATCCTTAAATCTGTTGCCGAGGGAGTATCTCTGTCCCGAATTTTTCGCCCACTGCGTCCTCCAGGGCTTCGTATTTTGAATTATCATTCTGTGGGGGGGCATGCTTTCGAGGATACTCTGGGCATGTTCAGCATTTCGCAACTACGCTTCCGTAGTCATATCCATCTGATCGCCAATATGGAGGATTGTCGAATAGTTCCCTTGCAGCCACTTAGCTTGTCGCAACGATGGTTACAGGTGGCGGTAACTTTTGATGACGGTTACCGGGATAACCTGCGTATCGCTGCGCCAATTCTTGTCGAGCATGGCATTCCTTTCACCGTATTTGTGTCCACGGACTTTATTAAAAATCTTACTAATGGATTTTTGACGCCTAAGGAGTTAAAGGAGCTTGCTGGATTATCGGGAGTGACTATAGGGGCACACGGCAAGTCGCACCGAGCGTTAACTGAATGTAACGATATCGAGCTTAAAAGGGAGTTGTCCAGTAGCAAACACTATCTTGAAGATCTGTTGGGCCGTTCCGTGAGCGCAGTAGCATATCCCTTCGGAGCGGCAGACATACGGGTTCGCGATGCAGCCAGACAATTTGGCTATGACTTGGGCGTGTGTACTCGTTATGATATCAATACGCCAGACCGAGATCCATTAATGCTATGTCGCTACAATATCGAGTGCGACAATACCCCGCGAGTCCTTCGCCAAAAATTGCGTGGGGATTGGGACTGGTATCGCTGGCGCTCACCGGATCCACTTTTTCAGTGAGACATAAGAAAAATATAGTGAGTGCTATCACGAAGCAAGCAGGGACTATGCAATGAAAATTGGTAGTCTACCTTTTGGGCTGGTTTTTATATCGGCTCTAATACCCACGGTGAGTTCATTGGTCGGTGTAAATGGCTATCATCTGCCAGCTTTTTTAGCGCTTGTTGTTTTGTTTCTTATCGTAATATCAAAACCAAACAGTTTTAGAGTTATATTTTACAGGCGGCTGAATTGGGCAATTGCTCTTATGGCGCTGTTGCTAATGTTTCAAATGTTTACAGGGAGGGGGGCTGTAATATTGGGGGCTGGTGGTTATGTGCTAATAATTACCTTAGTATTTTATGACCTGCTCTTAATTGGGAAGGCTTCCGTAGTTTCAGTTATGCGTTGGATTAGCTTCCTTTTTAAGTTTTTTATTGTTGGATTGATTGTCGAAATTTGTTTCATTAGTTTTGGACAGCAACCACTATTGGTAGAAATTCTTACTTCCTCTAATACATCAGGATATAAAAATTACAATCCATCAGATGTACTGAGAATGGTTGGATTATTTCAAGATGTGGGCGGTCTTAACAGCATACTGCTAGGCTCTCAAATTGCGGGCATGCTGTCCTTATTTGCAGTTATTTGGTTTTCTTTCGTCAAACAAAGCGAATTGGCGCAGAAGATAACGAGCTGCCCGAGATTATGGTTCTTTATGTCGCTTGCTATGCTGTTGGTTACAATAAATGGTATGGTTTTCCTAATGACTGTCCTAGCTATCATTGTTTATCGATTGTTCATTAGAAAGAAACAGAGGGTTGTTGCGTTCCTTGTTTTAAGTAGCTTGTTGTTGGTGATATATATTTGTATATCCCAAGGTTACTTATTTAATCGAATATTTTCTACTGAGCAAGCATTAACCGAGTATCAATTGAGTGTGTATAAGCCATATGGGCTTGATCAGGAACTTAGGGGTATCTCTGTGCTTGACTATTATGTTTTTTGTTTTTTTAATCCCGTGTCCGTTTGGTTTTCAGCAGGATGGATAGACAAATTGCTGGGTGTGGGTGCCCCATTCTTCTTAAATGACCAAGTTTTTATCAGCGGGGATTTTGGATTCGCTACAGATGTGCTTCTTAAATCAGGGTTGGTTTGGGCGGTTACATTTTTAGCTACAGTGCTAGTCATTTGTTCTTCCGCTCTAAAGTTGAAGACAACTGGCTCAAGGGATCGGCAATTGTGGTCTAGTCTGGGTGCAACCAATGCATTGATCTCGATTCTATGGCTGTTTTCGACCGGTCACTATAATCAAGCCATGCAGAATCCTGGTGGTGAAGCACTTTTCGCTTTGCACCTTGCACTGGTGCTATATTGCCGCCGTCGTTCTCGTGCATTGGTTTGAGTCCTGCCGATAAATATCTGTGGTGATCCGAAAAAATGAAGAAAATTAGTGTAGTAATTCCGGCATTCAATGCCTCGACAACTCTTCGGGGTACTGTAGAATCATGCCTTTATCAGACGGTCCGCCCGTTCGAAATACTGATAATAGACGACGGGAGTACTGATGACACTTTCAGCATAGCAAGGTCAATTCAAGATCAGGCAATCGATAATATAGTTATCAAAGTGCTCCATAATGACAAGAATATGGGGCCATCAGCTACAAGGAATGTCGGATGGAATACTGCCGAAGGCGAGTATATTGCCTTTCTGGATTCCGATGATAAATGGCATCCGATGAAATTGTCACGATTCATGCGGATTTTGAGTGCCAATCCTCATATTGCACTGCTTGGACACACTAATGACTCGAAACACAAAAAAGCTGAAGTTGAAAGGGTTCCATTGCTATCGCTCTTAATTGCAAACTTTGCAATTACTCCAAATATCATTGTAAAGCGAGAGATAATCGAACGCTTTGATGAAAAAATGCGTTATGTGGAAGATCATGATCTGTGGCTTAGAATCACACAAAAACAGGATGCCTATATCTTTGATGGATCTGATATTCCCACCACGCTGGGAAGAAAGCCTCTCTCGGAAGGCGGACTTAGCGGCAATCGTTACAGGATGAGAACGGGTGAGATTTTCATGTATTTCAAATTTGTATCCCAAAGTGTGAGGTGCGCTTTTTGCACGCCGCTAGTAGTGATTATAATTATGGCCAAACTGATCAAGGAACTTGCGAAAAAGTTTGATGGGGAGGTAAAATGTCATGGGTTAAAAAGGGATGGTGACACATGAAAGTCAAAGGCAGAGTAATCAGATCCTTGGTGTTTGCCCCTTTTTTTAGCCACAAAGCCATCTCCAGCCGAGAGCTGCTAGTCTCGGACGTACTGACGAGGTTTGGATCAGTGGATATCGTAACCACAAGTTACGATCACTACACCAAGTCAGAGAAAATTTCCTATCAGTTTAACGATGCGCGAACCATCCATTATTTGCCGACTATCCGGTATAGGCATAATGTGAGACCTGCGAGGTTTCTTTCCCACTTTGTCTTTTCTCTGCGTGCAGTATTTTTTTATCTGAAACGAAAACAAGAATACGATGTGGTGTATGCTACATTGCCTTTGAATCTGCTTGCTCTTCTGGTATTTGTTGCCGGGCCTGAAAAGCTGAGAATTGCCGATGTAATAGATATCTGGCCGGATGTGCTGCCGTTTCCTCCGCTGACCAAAAAAATTCTTTCCCCGTTTTTTTACCTCTGGAAAAAGTCTTTTGTCCACGCGGTTAAAAGTTGCGACTTGTTATTGACGGTTTCCGACTGGTACATGAATGAGTCGATTTGCTTTTTCCGCCACGCACCTTTCGCTGCGCATCGTTTTTACCTTGGTTGCAGCCAGCTACCTCGTAAAGCGAAGCAGAGTGAGGAACGCTTAACCATCGCGTACATTGGCAACATTGGACATCTCTACGATTTTGAAACACTATTGGCTGCTCTTGCTGCCCGCCCCGAAAAGACACGATTTTTCTTGATCGGCGATGGAGATCGAAAGGAATGGCTACTAGGGGAGCTTGCGCGCTTGAAACTCGAGCATCAGTATTTCGGTGTTGTGTACCACGACGAGCAATTAGCGGAGATTCTGGCCCATTGCGATATAGGATTCAACGGTTATCAGAACACGACAGCCGCCTTTTCGTACAAAGCCACTACCTATTTTTCCGCCGGATTGCCGATTTTAAACTCCATGAGCGGTGACTTGGGGCGACTGGTGGCTGATCGCGGACTTGGGTTCAATTTTATTCAGGGTAATCTCGCTTCGCTTCTTGGCTGCATTGATCGATGTTCGAGGGAGGAACTGGTCGCATTTGCACGGAACGTGGAGGTTTTTTTCCGTGCAGAAATCGATCAGGAGATAATTAAGAAAGATCTAACCGAATTTATCGGCGGGTTCATTACGAAAACATGTCCAAGCTGCAAACTCCAGCCTAGGGAATAACCGGCAAGACTTCACTTATGAAACAAGAAATTCTGTCCAAACAAAAGGAGTCGCCTCTCTTCTGTGTACTTAAAATTTTGGATTTGACCATCGCAGTAAGGAGTATTCAATGAAAGTTATGCTTATGGTTGCGCCGGAAGAGCACTATATGGTGGCGAGCATACACAAAGCGCTGGATCATAAGCGCGAAGCTAGGCCGTTGCTCGGTATACTGTCGGTGGCAACCTATCTCAAGAACCGGCGTCCAGATGTCGAACTCAAGTTCATCGACTGCAGGGCGGAGGCGTTGACATTTGCCGATGCCGTCGACAGGGTGCGTGAGTTCCAACCCGATTTGGTGGGGATGACCTGCCTGACCTTTAACTATTACGACACGTTGCGGATGGCGAGGCTGGTAAAGGACACCAATCCCTCCGCGAAAATTTGTATAGGCGGATGGCATACAACGCTCTATCCGAAGGAGACATTGGCACAGGAAGCTGTTGACTTCGTTGTGTTCGGCGAAGGGGAGAGGACGTTCCTTGAGTTGGTCAATGCCATTTCCCAAGGGAGTGATCCAATTGGTGTGTTGGGTTTGGGCTTCAAAACCCAAGGTAATGTAGTCATGAACGAGGAGCGAGGGGCGGAAGATGAGCAGCCCGGCTGCTCTTCGGAATCAGAAGCGCCGATCACCCTGCATGGTAAACTTGCGCAACGCATGGGCATGAAGGTTAATGGCGAACGCCCGGTGGACAAGCTGCTGGATGAAATTGATTTTCCGGATTTCAGCTTGGTCGACATCGGTCGCTATTCCCATATCCTTGACCGCGGATTCGATGTGACGCTACCGATTGAGTCTTCGCGTGGCTGCCCCTTCGCCTGCACCTTCTGCGACATTCGCAGGACACAGTTTCGTTATCGCTCACCGGAACTGATCGCGGACGAGATGGAGCGTTGGGTGAACAAGGGTGTCAGATCATTTTTCTTCGTGGACGACAACATTACGGTTAACAAGCCGCGTGCGATCCAGCTGTTCCAGGAAATCGTCAAACGGCAGTTGAACGTTGAATTTAAAGTCAGTAGCCGTATTGATCGGCTGGATGATGAAATTATGTACTGGATGAAGCTGGCGGGAGTGTCGCGCGTGTCGGTCGGTATTGAAACGACCAAACAAAATTATCTCGACTATATGCAGAAGGAGATCACTGTTGAGCAGATCGAGGACTGTCTTACTAGGGCGCGCAAGATGGAATTGCCTGTGTTTGCTTACATGATGCTTGGTCTTCCTGGTCAGACTCGGCAGGAAATGATGGAAGAAGCGGACTTTCTTAAGAAGCACAAAGTTGAATATGCAAACTTCTCTGTCATGACGGTTTACCCGAAAACTGAACTGCATAATATTGTCTTGGCTAGTGGACATCTAAAGGATGACCCGTGGCAGTCATTCGCAGAGAACCCGGTACCGGATATGCAGGCTCCCTATGTTAATGGGTTGTATAGCGCCGAGGAACTGAAAAAAATACAATTAGCGGTGACGCGCCGCTTTTATTTCTCCCCGCGTGTACTGTACAGACGGATTCGCGAAGTAAATTCCTTCAAGGCGTTAATCATGCGTGCGAGGCTGTTGCTACGTTTTCTGAATTTTTGAGTATTTTATTGTGATTTTGCGTTTAAATCATCGGTCGGTGAACTTGCAAAAATGGGAGATAGCGGGCGATATAAGGTGATTGAGCTAAACCGGATACACAATCTAAAAAAGCCTGAAAAGGGAGTGTGTCGAAAATGAATCAAGAAAAACAAGAAGTAGAGGTACATAGCGCCGAATTTAGAGAATCTTCCGGGAAATTAGAAATGGGTTCAAATCACTTCATGCTGGTGACTGGTGCAAGTGGATTTGCCGGACGCAGACTATGCGTAGAGCTGGTAAGGCTTGGGCATCCGGTTCATGCCGCGCTTCGCGCTTCAGCAAATCTTGATGTCTTCATCTGCGAAGCGGTCAAAATATCGAGCATAGACGCTGATACGGATTGGACTAATGCGTTACAAGGAATAACTAGCCTTATTCACCTTGCCGCACGGGTGCATGTAATGCAAGATTGCTCTGCAAATCCTCTCGCGGAATTTCGTAAGGTCAATTTGCACGGAACGGAAAATCTGGCGCGGCAAGCTGCACAGGCTGGGGTGAAGCGCCTAGTATATGTCAGCTCGATTGGGGTGAACGGCTTGCAGACCGCTTACGACCAGTCATATTCCGAAACAGACAATCCCAACCCTCACAATGCCTATGCACTTTCCAAATGGGAGGCTGAACAGAGTCTATCGCGTGTTTCCGAAGAAACAGGATTGGAGGTGGTGATTGTGCGGCCACCTTTGGTTTATGGGGGGAATGCTCCGGGTAATTTCGCGCAGATGCTTAAGGTGCTCGCTAAGGGAATCCCACTGCCGCTGGCCTCGGCGCATAATCTGCGCAGTTTTATTTATGTGGAAAATTTGGTTGATGCTTTAATCGTTTGCGCGACGCGTCCCGCAGCTGCCGGACAAACCTATCTGGTCAGCGATGGTGAGGATATTTCCACGCCAGACCTACTGCGCCAGTTGGGTATTGCAATGGGGTATCCGGCGCGTTTGTTGCCTTGCCCTCCGGCCTTGCTGAAATTGGCCGGGCGGCTAGTTGGCAGATCAGATCAGATCGAGCGACTGCTGGGTTCGCTGCAAGTGGATAGCAGCAAGATTCGTCGAGAATTGGGTTGGCAGCCACCCTACACTTTACAGCAAGGGTTGCAAGCCACTGCCGAGTGGTATCGATGTCACCGCAATGGGTCTGCATGATCAAATAGTTGTTACTTGCCTTGACCACCCCCGCTATCGTTAACCTTTTCGTATGGGGGAATTTTTTCATTGCTGTGCTGTTACTTAGGATGGCAGTGTCATTTGATATGTCAGCGCAGCTGTTGCAGGCACCCGGCCCGAAGAAACTTACAAATTAAAATTAACTGATGATGTATTACCTTGCTACACCGATGGTGTCTTTTTTTGTGACATTTGGAATGTTGTTCTGGTTGCTGAAGGGTGCAATGGCGGGCGCAGTGCTGGATCATCCTAATCAGCGATCACTGCATACCCACCCGCGACCGCGTACCGGTGGGCTTGCTATGATGACCGGGGTGTTGGCGGCGTGGGCTGCCGCTCAGACATCTTGGGGCTGGGCGATGATGTCGATGTTGTTTTTCCTGTCGGCGGTGTCTTTCTTGGATGATGTGCGCGGGCTGTCAGTTATTTGGCGGTTTCTGGCCCATTTTGTGGCTGCGGGAATGTTTGTCGCAGTTTATGTATTGCCTGAATTGGGGTTTGTTGGCATAGCCTTGGCTGTACTGGCGATAGTCTGGATGACCAATCTCTATAATTTTATGGATGGCTCGGACGGTTTGGCCGGGGGTATGGCGTTATTCGGCTTCGGTTTTTATGGCGTGGCTGCGTTGCTGCAAGGGGATATGGCGTTTGCCGGTCTTTGCTGGAGCGTGGCGGCGGCTTCTATTGCATTTCTTTTGTTCAATTTTCATCCTGCACGGATTTTTATGGGGGATGCCGGTTCTATTCCGTTGGGGTTTCTCGCTGCCGCGTTGGGTCTGCTGGGTTGGCGTGTCGGGCATTGGCCGTTGTGGTTTCCGATGCTAGTTTTTTCTCCTTTTATCCTGGATGCCAGTGTCACGCTGGCAAAACGATTGTTGCGCCGGGAGAAGGTCTGGCAGGCTCATTGTGAGCATTACTACCAGCGTCTGATACAGATGGGCTGGGGACACCGCCGTACGGCACTGGCAGAGTACGTGCTAATGGCGCTGGCAGGCGTAAGCGGCACTTGGGCGATTGGGCAGGATGGACGCATTCAACTGTCTGTCTGCATCGGGTGGGGGCTGGCATATTTACTGGCTATGTGGCTGGTGGATTCCAAATGGTCGCGTAGGCAAAAAAGCTGTTGAAATGCCGAAAAATAAAAACATGAAGCTGTTTAGTCGTTTTGTCTACCCGTCATGGAAGGAGCCCCACCTGTACCGGTTTGCCGATGCCGAGAGGAATCCGGTTTTTGTGCTGGGTGAGGTCATGCGGCTCGCCGCAAGATAGGGGCTATCATTGCAAATTTATCTTCACAAGATTCTGCCGGTTTTCTTGCTGCCTCTCGGC
>CAZAUB010000002.1:0-16189 GCA_964488195.1 uncultured Methylobacter sp.
GTCAAGCCTTCGTGATCGAACCAAACGCGCAAGGTTTCATTGTGATCGATCCAGCCGCCGCCGACCACGGACAGCAACAACAAAGCCACGCCCAACGCAGAAGCTTCCAGCACTTGGCCTGGACGGAAACTGCGCATGTACAGGCCGACTATCATCGCAATCGGAATCGTCGCCGACACGGTAGCCGTCGCCCACGGACTGTGCTTCATCGCGTTAACCACCACCAGCCCCAACACCGCAATCAGGATGATCATGATCGCAAACGTGCCGATCAATGCCGCCGTGCCGCCCAATGCCCCCAGCTCGTCGCGCGCCATCTGCCCCAAGCTTTTGGCATCGCGGCGGGTGGACAAAAACAGCGTCACCATATCCTGCACGCAACCGCCCAACACCGCGCCGAACAATATCCACAGCGTCCCCGGCAAATAGCCGAACTGCGCAGCCAGCGTCGGCCCGACCAACGGCCCCGGCCCCGCAATCGCCGCAAAATGATGGCCGAACACGATCCATTTATTGGTCGGCACAAAATCGCGGCCGTTATCCAGCCGCTCGGCCGGGGTCGCCCGCGTTTCGTCAACCGCCAGCACCGTCGCGGTAATCCAGGCCGCATAAAATCGGTAGGCAATGGCATAGACGCACAAAGCGGCGGTAATAAACCATAGCGTGTTGATGCTCTCGCCACGATTTAAAGCGATACCGCCGACAGCTGCTGCACCAAGCGCGGCGATCAGTATCCAGATAGCGTTTTTCAGTAGTTTATTCATCAGTCATCTTCTCTATTATTGACGTTTCAATGGCAAGACCGGAAGCTGATCCTGAAAAACAGCCATAAGTATCAACCTGCATCTTAGCAAAAAAAAGCCCATCATAAAGACGGGCTTTTTTAAACGCTTAATCCGACTTAATATCAGTTTTTGGTTTTATCAACAATCTGGTTGGCTTTAATCCAAGGCATCATGCTGCGCAGTTTTGCGCCGACCACTTCAATCGGATGTTCTGCATTCAAACGGCGCTTGGCGGTCATTTCAGGATAGTTGGTCATGCCTTCCATAATAAACTGCTTGGCGTATTCACCGTTTTTGATGTTTTTCAACGCGTCACGCATCGCCCAGCGGCTCTCTTCGTTGATGACGCGTGGGCCGGTGACGTATTCGCCATACTCGGCATTGTTGGAGATGGAGTAGTTCATGTTGGCAATGCCGCCTTCGTACATCAGGTCGACAATCAGTTTCAATTCGTGCAGACATTCAAAGTAGGCCATTTCCGGCTCGTAACCGGCTTCAACCAGTGTTTCAAAACCGGCTTTAACCAGTTCAACTGCACCGCCGCATAATACGGCTTGCTCGCCGAACAAATCGGTTTCTGTTTCGTCGCGGAAGGTGGTTTCGATTATGCCTGAACGACCGCCGCCGATAGCCGACGCATAAGACAAACAAATGGCTTTTGCGGTGCCCGAAGCATCCTGGTGTATGGCGATTAAGTCGGGAATACCGCCGCCGCGTACAAATTCTGAACGCACGGTATGGCCCGGCGCTTTAGGCGCAATCATGATCACGTCCAAATCGGCGCGCGGCACGACCTGGTTGTACAAAATCGCAAAGCCGTGGGCGAATGCCAAGGCTGCGCCTTTTTTGATGTTCGGTTCGATCTCGGCTTTATAAAGCTGGGATTGGAACTCATCAGGGGTCAAAATCATAACCACATCGGCGCCGGCAACGGCTTCCGGTACGTCTTTAACGGTTAAGCCGGATGCTTGCGCTTTGGCTACGGATGGCGAACCGGCACGCAAACCAACGACAACGTCAACGCCTGAGTCTTTTAAGTTATTGGCGTGGGCATGACCTTGTGATCCGTAACCGATAATGGCTACTTTTTTAGCTTTGATGATTGAAAGATCGGCATCTTTGTCGTAATAAACTTGCATGGTTTTTCCTGTTTTTGGTGTGTTTAAAATTAATCAGGTGAAAGGTTCAAGGTACAAGGGGCTTTTTTCGCCTTGAACCTTTCGCCTTTAACCTTAAGTTTACAAATGCAGCCCTTTTTCGCCTCTTGAGATGCCTGTCGGCCCGGAACGGACCACTTCAATAATGGTATCGCCATCGATAGCGGCGATAAAAGCATCCAGTTTACTGGAGGGGCCGGTCATTTCCACGACATAAGTGCTCGGCGTAACATCGATAATCTTGCCGCGGAATATAGCCGCCATGCCCCTGATTTCTTCGCGCGTCTGCTCGGTGGTCTTGATCTTAACCATCATCAGTTCCCGTTCGATATGAACGGAGTCGGCCAAGTCGATCAGTTTAACCACATCAATCAGCTTATTCAGCTGCTTGGTGATTTGCTCGATAATGTCATCACTGCCGCGAGTGACCAGGGTCATACGCGACAGGCTGGGGTCTTCTGTAGGCGCTACGGTCAAGGACTCGATATTGTAGCCGCGCGCGGAAAACAAGCCTGCCACCCGCGATAACGCACCGGATTCATTTTCAATCAGGATAGAAATAATATGTCTCATTACGCCAATTCCCTGTCGGTCGATGTGCCTGACGCGACTCTTAAGGTCATATCATGATGGCCTTTGCCGGATTCAATCATCGGGTAAACGTTTTCAGTCCGGTCGGTCAGGATGTCCAAAAATACCGTGCGGTCTTTCATCGCAAAAGCTTCTTCCAGTGCCGGCCTGACTTCCTCGGGTTTATCAATACGCATGCCGACATGCCCGTAGGCCTCGGCCAGTTTGACGAAGTCCGGGATGGAGTCCATGTACGAATGCGAGTAACGGCTTTCATAAGAAAATTCCTGCCATTGCCGAACCATGCCCAGATAGCTGTTGTTCAGGTTGATGATTTTTACCGGCGTATTGTATTGCAGCGCGGTCGATAATTCCTGAATGCACATCTGAATGCTGCCGTCGCCGGTCACGCAGGCAACATCCGATTCGGGAAACGCCAATTTAACGCCGATAGCCGCAGGCAAGCCAAAACCCATCGTGCCCAAACCGCCCGAATTAATCCAATGCCGCGGCTTGTCGAACGGGTAATACTGGGCCGCCCACATTTGATGCTGACCTACATCCGAGGTGATATACGCCTCGCCTTTTGTGACTTCGTACAACTGCTCGATCACGTATTGCGGCTTGATCAAGCGGCTGTTGCGGTCGTATTCCATACATTCGACAGCCCGCCATTGGTCAATTTGGTTCCACCAGTTTTCCAAGGCTTTTTTAGACGGTTTCTTTTTGCTTTCCCTGATCATTTCCAGCATCTGCTCCAATACCGGCTTAACTTCGCCTACAATTGGGATCGCGACTTTAACGGTCTTGGAAATAGACGCAGGATCAACATCGATATGGATAATTTGGGCATGCGGGCAAAACTCATCCAACTTGCCGGTAACGCGGTCGTCAAAACGCGCACCGATAGCAATAATCACATCGCTCTCATGCATCGCCATGTTGGCCTCATAAGTGCCGTGCATGCCCAGCATGCCGACAAACTGTTTGTCGGTTGCAGGATAAGCGCCCAGGCCCATCAAGGTGTTGGTAATCGGAAAGCCCAGTGTGTGAGTAAATTCGATCAATTCCTTGCTGGCCTCACCCAAAATCACGCCGCCGCCGGAATAAATAATCGGCTTTTGCGCGGTCAATAATAAATCCACGGCTTTTTTAATCTGCCCTTTGTGGCCGGTAACCGCCGGGTTATAGGAACGGATAGTCACTTTTTTAGGGTACTTATAAGGTACTTTTATTCTGGGATCGGTGATGTCTTTAGGCACGTCAACGACAACGGGACCGGGACGGCCGGTTGTCGCCACATAAAATGCCTTCTTGATGGTTTCAGCCAGCTTGGTGACGTCTTTGACCAGGAAATTATGCTTCACGCAGGGCCGGGTAATGCCGACCATGTCGACTTCCTGAAACGCATCGCTGCCGATGACCGGCGACGGCACCTGACCGGAAATAATCACCATCGGGATTGAATCCATATAAGCGGTGGCGATGCCGGTGACCGCATTGGTAGCGCCCGGCCCGGAAGTGACCAGCACTACGCCGGGTTTTCCGGTAGCGCGGGCATAGCCATCCGCCGCATGGGTCGCGCCCTGTTCGTGCCGAACCAGGATGTGCTTGACATCATCCTGCTGGAAAATGGCATCGTATAAATGCAATACCGCCCCGCCGGGATAGCCAAAAATATATTCTACGCCTTCGTCCTTAAGACTCTGAATTACAATTTGTGCGCCGTTTAGCTCCACGCTAATACCCTCAAATAAACTTTCGAATTAAGCCGATTAACTGCATTTTTAAAAACTCAAAACCCAAATACCCGGTTTATTTTTAAAGACGCCAGATAAACTGCTGTTGGCAGTCGCCTTTTTCAGGCGACATATGTTGGCTATTTTACTAGGTTTTTGATGGGATTGCACACGCATCTCTTATCCTTTTTAATTCTTGCCGAACCGCTAACTATCAATTATTGTTTGTCGCTAATGGAATAATAAAAATATCGTTAAAAAGGTGTTATCAGCCCCGTAGGATGGGCTGAGACACGAAGCCCATCGTTCGCGATTGATGGGCTGCACGTCGCCTAAAGCGCCTACTGTTGGTGTTTAGCCCATCCTACGACTAAGGAGCGACTATGTTTAACAACCCCTACACCGCACTATCCATGACGCAACTGTGCCTGCTTTTTGCGCTGATTACGGCTGTCGCCGCTATTTTATATGGCCTGATTGCGCTCAACTGGATTAAAAAACAACCGGCCGGTAATCAGCCAATGCAGGCTATCGCGCTGGCTATCCAGCAGGGTGCCGAGGCTTATCTGTCCAGGCAATACCGAGTCATCGCCTGGGTTGGTGCTGCGCTGTTCTTGCTGATTGGGTGCTTATTAAACTGGGAAACCGCCGGTGGTTTTGCGATAGGTGCGCTGTGCTCAGCGTTAGCCGGTTTCGTAGGCATGTACAGCTCGGTACGCGCCAATGTCCGCACCGCCGAGGCGGCTTATTCAGGCACCTATCATGCTTTTTTGGTTGCGATCCGGGGCGGCTCCATTACCGGTATGTTGGTGGTGGGCTTGAGCCTGTTGGCAGCGGGCGGCTATTACAGCGTTTTATTGTGGCTGGGCGTGAATCAGCCTTTGCATGCCATGATCGGCGTGGCTTTTGGCGCTTCATTAATCGCCATATTTGCCCGGCTTGGCGGCGGCATCTTTACCAAGGGCGCCGATGTGGGGGCCGATCTGGTAGGCAAAATAGAAGCGGGCATCCCTGAAGACGACCCGAGAAACCCGGCCGTTATCGCCGATAATGTCGGTGATAATGTCGGTGATTGCGCTGGCATGGCGGCGGACTTGTTTGAATCCTACACGGTAACGCTTATCGCCACCATGTTGCTGGCCAGTCTGCTGGCCTCCGGCAATAATGACAACGCCATTGTCTATCCGCTGGTTCTGGGCGGCATATCTATCCTGACCTCCATGATCGGTATTTTCTTCGTGAAGGTGGGCAAGAATGGAGACATCATGCCGGCTTTATACAAAGGCGTTGTTATTGCCATGGTGTTAGCGCTATTGCTGTTTTATCCGGCCACCCGCCTACTGCTGGGTGATGCGCTGACGATCGGCGACACTCTGATTCCTTCCCTACACCTGTTTTATTCGGCCGTTATCGGTTTGGCTCTGATGCTAGCCTTAATGTTTATTACCGACTATTACACCTCCAGCGCTTATGCACCGGTTCAGAAAATCGCCCTAGCCTCGACCTCGGGTGACGGCACCAATGTGATTGCCGGATTAAGTCTGTCCATGAAGTCCACCACCGCGCCGGTTCTTTTGATTTGTGCCGCCATGTGGACAACCTACCAATTGGCGGGACTGTTTGGCATCGCCATAGCCGCAACCGGTATGCTGTCATTAACCGGCATGATCGTCGCTATAGATGCTTATGGCCCGATTACCGACAATGCAGGCGGTATAGCCGAAATGGCAAAAATGCCGGAAAACATCCGCAAGACCACCGATCCTCTGGATGCCGTAGGCAACACCACCAAAGCGGTCACCAAAAGTTTTGCGGTGGGTTCGGCCGGACTTGCCGCACTGGTGCTGTTTTCCGATTACACCAGCAACCTGGGCGGACTGGTTTGCGATCTGTCCGATGTTCGGGTCATTATCGGCCTGTTGCTCGGTGCGCTGATTCCCTACCTGTCCGGCGCATTTGCGATGGAAGCGGTGGGTGTAGCCGCCGGTGATATTGTCAATGAAGTCCGCCGCCAGTTTAAGGAAATGCCCGGCATCATGGACTACACCGCCAAACCGGACTATGCAAAGGCCGTGGATATGTTGACGATTTCTGCGATCAGGAAAATGGTGGCTCCGTCTTTGCTGCCGGTTTTCATACCGGTCATAGTCGGGTTCACTTTGGGCAAAGCCGCCTTGGGCGGGGTGCTGATAGGCTCTATTATTTCCGGCCTGTTCATCGCCATTTCCATGACTACAGGCGGCGGTGCCTGGGATAACGCCAAGAAATATATTGAAGCAGGCCATTACGGCGGCAAAGGTTCCGCCGCACATAAAGCCGCAATCACCGGCGATACGGTGGGCGACCCGTACAAGGACACGGCAGGCCCCGCCATCAATACCATTATCAAGGTGGTCAATACGGTTGCGCTGTTGATTGTGCCTTTGCTATAAGCTGCTACGCCGAAAACTCAACCTCGTAACCGGCATACTTGCGGATATTTATCACACCGGTATCCAGCAATAAATATTGGCCTTTAATGCCGTGCAGCACCCCTGATACTTCGGCGTTCTTATCAAGATTAAACGACTTGATCTTGACGGGGTAACTGTCCACCGGAAAATGAATATCCACAACCGGCTCGTCGGCTAAAAATTCAATCGCCTCCTGACCAAAACGTTGGGTAATTTCGGCCAACTCAGCTTTACAAACAGCGATTAATTCATCCCGTTTTGCAATCAGATCGACCGGTTCGGCCTTATTTTTAAGCATTTGCTGCCAGCTGGTTTTATCGCTGACGTGCTTGGCGATGGCGATTTCAACCAGGCCCGAAATATAACGCGACTGCACTTTAAAAATCGGCAGCGCCTGCACCGCGCCTTGATCTATCCAGCGCGTGGGTATTTGGGTCTGCCGGGTAATGCCGACCTTAATGCCGCTGGAATTGGCCAGATAAACCACATGCGGTTGGAAGCAAAATTCCTCGCCCCATGAGGGCTCCCGGCAGGTGCCAGCCGCATAGTGACAGGTTTCCGGCTTCATGATGCACATGTCGCACTGCGCCAGCGAGGTAAAACAAGGATAGCAATAGCCCTGATTAAAGCTCTTTTTAATCGACCTGTTACAGTGTATGCAAAAGATTTTTCCGGTATACAGCAGCTTAATCGATTTTCCGAGCAGAGGATTTATGGCGACCAATTGTTCGCCTAATGGTAGTTCGTACTGAACCGGCTTTGAGCTATCCAGCTCCAGCCGGACGTGCATTTTTTTTGTGTGTCCTAGCATTTGGTATTTCCTAAAAATATAACCGTAACCGATGAAGCTTGAAAAAGCTTCGTCCACGAAAGCCAAAAGTAGGCGCCTCTAGGCGACACGAAAAGCACAAAAATTTCAAAAAAACCAAACTAAAGACTTCCAGCCAAATGAATTAACACAGCGCTATGATTATTTTTCGTGTCTTTCGTGCTTTTCGTGGACAAATTGCGCTTATTAGACTAAAGATAACCGTCGGTATTTTTTACCAGCCAACGCTCGGCTTGGGATTTTAACAGTTCCTTTTTCCAGAAAGGCGCTCTCGACTTTAACGCTTCCATGATGTATCGACTCGCATCAAACGCATCGCCGCGGTGCGATGTCCATACCGCCACCAGCACAATCGGCTCATTAGGCAGAATATCGCCTACCCGGTGCACCACCAACGCATCGATAACCGGCCATTGCCGCAAGGCTTCGGCAACGATTGTTTCCAGCTGTTTTTCGGTCATGCCTGGATAATGTTCCAGCGTCATACCCTTAACATCATCGCCTTCATTGAAATCGCGCATCGTGCCTATAAAAATGCTGGTTGCGCCAAACTTACCGGCCATGTCCTGTGCCGAATGCTGATGCGCCTGAATTTCCCGCCAGGGATCGAAAGGTTCCGCGCAAACTTTTATGTCCATTATCAGCCCCCGGTCACCGGCGGAAAAAAAGCCACTTCATCGTCGTCTTTAACCGCACTGTTCAATTCAACATAGTCCATATTCACCGCCGCCAAACTATTATCCGGAAGCGCTTTATTCGGATTGGCGCGGCGCCATACATCGCCGACTGTAGCCAAACCTGCAAACTCCAGATTGTCTTCCGATCGTCCGATACTTTCCTTCAAGCTGGCAAAATAACGCACCTTAATTGACATAGTCATACACTCAGTTACAAAAATAAAGTTGGCATAAAGGGATACTGGTTGATTTTTCTTAACCGGCAATTGTTATAATAAAACGTGCCTGCCCTTACACTGATAATTTTACAGAAAAATGACTGCATTAACCCACTTTAATCAATCCGGCGAAGCTCACATGGTCGACGTCGGCGAAAAGGCGATCACCCAGCGCACAGCCGTCACCGAAGGCTATATTGAAATGCAGCCGGAAACGCTCAAGCTGATCGTAGATGGCGGCCATAAAAAGGGTGATGTGCTGGCTATAGCGAGAATAGCCGGTATCATGGCCAGCAAAAAAACAGCTGATTTAATTCCGCTCTGTCATCCGTTGCCGCTAACGTATGTGGAAATCAAGCTGAGCGTGGAAACCGACCGCAACCGGATACGTTGCCAAACCACCGTAAAAACCAACGGACAAACCGGCGTAGAAATGGAAGCACTGACTGCCACGCAGATTACATTGCTCACGATTTACGATATGTGCAAAGCTGTAGATAGAGGCATGGTTATCCAGTCAGTCCGATTACTGGAAAAAGACGGCGGCAAGTCGGGACACTGGCGACGCAATCAAAATTGACATTTGGGCGCTGGAAAACAGAAAAATAAAATTAAATCGGTTACATTGAAAACCCTTATCATTCCGGTCAGCAACCCAATACAGCTAATGTGGTTGTTTATCAGATTTGTTACACTAAACTTATATTTTCAACAACGTGCCGACTGTTTAGGCGCTATGTAAGAATAACAGCAGAGACCAATATGCCGATTATATTAAAAGAACTTGCCGATTTTTGCGGTGCTCGAATTGAGGGCGGTGATCCATCAGCAACCATTCATTCAGCGGCAGAGATCACGTCTGCACACCAGGGTCAAGTCACTCAGCTGACCAACAGTCGCTATACCCAGCATATTAAGGATTCAACGGCTACCGCCTGCTTTATTGCAGAAGATTTCAGTGTTGAAAATGTACCTGTAGGCATGGCGCTGTTAATTTGTTCTGACCCGGAGGTTGGTTTTATCAAAGCAGTCGAATTACTGCATCCTGCCAAAATTTATGGTCGGAAAATTGCGCCACAGGCAGTGCTTGAAGCTAATGTAACCTTAGGCAATGAACTGTATATCGGGCCTTACGCAGTAATTGGCGAAGACTCAAGCATAGGCGATGATAGCGAAATACATGCAGGCGCCTATATTGGCAAAAATGTAAGGATAGGCAAGAACTGCCGGATTTATCCTTATGCAGTTATTTATGATGATGTGGTCGTGGGCAATAATGTCATTATTCATTCAGGAGCCATCATTGGCGCTGACGGCTTTGGTTATAAGTTCAGGAATAACGAGCATGTCAAAGTCCCTCAGGTTGGTAACGTGGTTATCGAAGACAATGTCGAGATTGGCGCTAATACCTGCATAGACCGGGGTGCATTGGGAAGCACTTTAATAGGCGCGGGCAGTAAGATCGATAATCTGGTGCAGATTGGGCACAATAATAAAGTCGGCAAACACGTCATCATGTGCGGTTTAACGGGCGTATCCGGCTCCTGTAACATTGAAGATTATGCGATTCTGGCCGGAAGCTCGGGTATCGCCGATCATGTAACAATTGGTCGCGGCGCTGTAGTCATGGCGCGCTCCGGCGTGGCGGGCGATGTCAAAGCGGGTACGCAGGTTTTCGGCAGTCCGGCAAAAGATAAGAAGACAGCTTATAAAGAGCAGATCGCAATCAGCAAACTACCTGAGCTATTGAAAAGAGTGAAAATGTTGGAAGAAAAAATTCAGCTACTGGAAAAAGATGCCTAGCTAATGCTTCAAAACTTCCATAAATTTTACGGCAATCGAAAATCAGTAATGTCTCAATTCATGCGTGCATTGGAATGCTAGGGATGTTTCTGAAGGAGTTTACTGTATCGATATAGGCTCGACACTTTATGTTGCTTGTATAAGAGGAACTTGCAGCTGTAGGTTCAGAATACAGCGGGGGTGATAGGAAATTAACCGGAACTAACAACACCCCCCGTTATAAGAATAACGGGGGGTCTTATTTTAATTACCTACGTTACCAGTTTTGTTGCTGGTTTTTCTCTGAGAGAGTTTCGCGTCAACTTCAGCATTACTCGCAGCTACAGTACCACTTGCTAAATGCTTTGTTTCGTCTTGTTTTAACATTACAACCAAAACAATAACAGCAGCGATAGCAACACCAGCGATCAACCATGTGTTATCTTTTTCTTGTTCTTCAGCCATTTTAAAATCCTCGAGAGTTTATATTATATTGTTTTATTCCCTTTCCTCAAAGGGGCCACTCAGCTAAATTGCTTTATTGAGCTGCTTGTCGAATTAAGTAATAAACGACAGTGTACTTTTTATCATGAGATACGGCATTGTGTCAAAGCTATAAATAAAAAAAACATCAATTGCCTCAGGATTTACAACCCAAAAAGGATTGCTGACCGTTGAAAAACAACAAGATGATATATGACAACCCAATGAAAATTAATGAAAATATTTTCATAAGGCTGATGGAAGCATAAACCGGGCAAAAGATATTGTTGACCATAAAAAGTTGCCGATTAGGACAGGGGGACTTTAAATCAAGTTGCCGGGATTAGAAAGATTCATATAAACAAGACCTGACTATCGACCACTTTAATAACCTACTCTCTGACCGGCTTTTTATCGAGCTTCCTTTGCAACGTGCGTCTGTGCATGTTTAACGCCCTGGCAGCAGCCGAAATATTGCCGTCGTGCTGCATCATTACTTTTTGTAGATGCTCCCATTCCAGACGTTTTACAGATAAGGGATTTTCACTAATCGAGACCGATGAGTCGCCTTCATTTTTATGCAGGGCGTTTACAATTTCATCCGCGTTGGCCGGCTTGGTTAAATAATGCGTGGCACCCAGTTTTATGGCTTCAACCGCTGTGGCAATACTGGCAAAGCCGGTTAACATCACACAAGTGGTATTGTCATCCAAAGAAATCAGTTTTTTCACCAGTTCCAGACCTGATTCATGACCGATACGTAAATCAATCACCGCATATTCGGGTAGATAACGTTCGGCCAGTGATATTCCGGTTTTGACCTCGTTAGCGACCAATACCTCATAATTTCTTTTTTCTAAGGCGCTTTTTAGCACCTTGCAAAAAGTCTCATCATCATCCACCAGCAACAGCCGTGGTTTATCCATGTCCCGGGTTGTCATTATTATGCTCTGTATTTAAAAGGGGTAAGGTGATCTCCACGCAGGCTCCACCTGTCTCACTGTTGTAAAGATTGATTTTGCCGCCCAGGCGATTAATAGTGGAATAGGCTAGCAATAACCCCACACCCAAACCCCGTTTTTTGCTGATAACGGGTTGTTTACCGGCAAAATCGATTAATTCCGGCGGCAGACCGGGGCCAAAATCCCTGATTTTGATAACGACGTGATCCAAATCCCATGATGCGTGAAATTCGATGCTCTTTTCCGGCGGCGATGCTTCAGCGGCATTATTTAAAATATTAATAATTGAATGGGTCAGTGTCAGTTCGGCTACGATTTTTGCCTGCGTCGTGACTTCAGGGTTAATAAAAAAACATAGTTTTGCTGTCGGTTTGTGAGTGCGCCATTGCTTGATGACTTCATCAAGATAATCAGTCAGCAGCATCGCACTACCCGATTCGGCGCGCATTTCACCGGCAGAGGCTGACATCACCGATAGCGCTGTTTTACAGCGGTCAACCTGCTGCTGCATGATCAGCAATTTCTCGTGCAGATCCGGGAAGCGATGGATCGGGTACTCTTGCTCAAGTTCATGAGTCACGATAGCAATTGTGCCTAAGGGCGTTCCCATATCGTGAGCCGCACTGGCTGCTAATGTACCCAGTGAGACAACACGCTCATCCCTTAACGCATTTTCTCGGGCTTCAGCCAGATTTCGTTCCTGAGCCTTGAGCGTTTTAGCCAACTCAACCACAAAGAATGCGACTAAACCGGCGCTAAATACAAAACCGAACCACATGCCAAAAATATGAAGATTAAAATAATGGCTGTCGCTCATGGCATGAACCTGTTGCAACAGCGCATAATTCTTTGCATCGGTATATACCATTTCCGGGTCAGGCATGTGGGGCTCTATCGACGGCAACGGGACGTTGTAGGCCATTAACGCCGTATACATGGATGTGGTTAAAATCACCATATACCAAGCGTAGGATTGGTGCAGCATGATCGCTGTAATAATCAGGGGCAACAAAAATACCCAGGTTATAGGGTTTGATGCGCCTCCGGTCAGGTACAGCAATGCTGCAATTGCAAAAACATCAATGACTAACTGAGAAAAAATTTCCAGCTCCGTAACCGGATCTTCTGTCTGCAAGCGCATCGAGGTATAAATATTAACTGCAACTATCGACAATATCACCAGCCAGAGCGGCTGCTCCGGCAGGCGAATATTAAGACCGTATACGGATAAAACAATCAGTATAATCTCGCTGAGTATCATCAGGTTTCTGAGAATAAACAGCCATTTCAGGTTTTGTCGGGCAGAAAATTCCGACTTGGGCGCGGCGTATGAGAGCATTTTTTATAAAAACAGCATGTTGTAAAAGTGACCTAAATATGAAACTAAGCGTATTTAAGTATATTATCGGGATTTTAATTATAAATTAAACAAGAATTAAACTGCGACAATATGTCACATTTTCTGTTGCACTATTTATTGCTATTATTAACCTAACTTTTAAGGCTCTTGTAGAGCTCCATAGCTGAAAAGTTGCGTTGTATTCTTCCTAAATATATTCAAGGCGGTTTTTTAAACCGCCTTTTTTTTGTCCTTTGTAATCAATCACTCATAAAAACTACGTCTAGCCCGCCTAATCCGCAGTAACCCATAGGATTCTTTGCCAGATATTGTTGATGAATATCCTCGGCATAATAAAATTCGCTTGCCGGCATAATCTCGGTGGTTATTTGGTTAAAACCTGATTGAGTCAGTTGATGCTGGTAGTGTTGTTTTGATGCCAGCGCTACTTCGAGTTGCTGCTGGGTATAGGTATAAATCCCGGATCGGTATTGCGTACCGATGTCATTGCCTTGTCTCATGCCCTGCGTGGGGTTGTGCGATTCCCAAAAAAGCCGGAGTAGCTCGCGGTATGAAACAACAGCCGGATCGTAAATAACTTTGACCACCTCATTATGCCCGGTTAAACCGGTACATAATTCCTCATAAGTCGGATTGGGCGTGTAGCCGCCGGTATAACCGACTGCTGTGCTAAACACGCCGTGGCATTGCCAGAATTTTCGTTCCGCCCCCCAAAAGCAGCCCATGCCAAACAAGGCCTGTTCCGTGGTTTCCGGAAACGGCGGAACTATCGGGTTGCCTGTTACAAAATGTCTGTTTGCAACAGGCATGGGCGTATTGCGACCGGGTAAAGCTTCTTTAGGGTCAGGTAGAACAAGTTTTTTTGATGAAAAGATCATGGCTTGTGGTATTTTTATAAAGCTGATTGGACAAGGACTCATTATCCTGGTGTCATAAAATGCACAACTTTTAACTGGAAAAACATGATAGAGCAAGATTTATTACGCCGTTTTTTATTTGAAGAGCTGGGTGTTCGTGGGGAATGGGTCAAGTTAACCACCAGCTGGCAAGCGGCAAAACTTCATCAGCGCGGCGCTGAAAATGTGCAGCAGCAGCTGGGGCAGGCGCTGGCGGCCGTGATCATGTTATCGGCTACCGTCAAGTTTAAAGGCTCGATGATCCTTCAGGCCCAAGGCGATGGCGGCATTAAAACGCTGGTTGCTCAGGCAACGGATCAGCGAAAAATCAGAGGTCTAGTCAGAGGCAAGGGAAACGTAAGCTCCGGCCCGCTAGAAGCCATGTTTGGCCACGGGCGATTAGTGTTAACCATCGAATCACAAAATGGCCACCCTTATCAGGGCATCGTTCCGCTCCAAGGCAGCAATTTGGCCGCCGCATTGCAAACCTATTTTGAGCAATCCGAACAACTTAAGACCCGCTTATGGCTATTTGCCAATGCATCCCATGCCGTAGGATTATTATTGCAGGAACTGCCTGCACAGGAAAATTATCAGGCTGATTGGGAACATATCGAGATACTGGCAAACACGGTGACCGAGCAGGAACTGTTCGATCTGGATTGCGAACAGCTGCTGTATCGATTGTTCAATCAGGAAAAAATCAGACTGTTTGACGCAGAACCGGTTGAATTTAGCTGCTCCTGTTCACGACCAAACATCGAGCGGACATTATTCGCCATGGGGCGGACTGAGCTGGAAGATATTCTAAAGGAACGGGGCGTTATTGAAGTAAACTGCGAATTCTGTAGCGAACTTTACCGCTTTGATAAAGTTGATGTGGACAACATCCTGTCTCAGAAAAGCACCGCTAATGACTCCGAAACTCGACATTAAAATAATCCTATGAAAACCGGAATAATTAAACGCAGTCTTCGCATTGTTTTTCTGCTGGCACTGACAGGCTCATTATCCGGTTGCATGTACTGGATTCGGGCTTATCAAGTCTACCTGCAAATGGATGAATTTGATCGCCACTTTTCCGTCGTAGCTAATGATGAATTTACCCTGCGCTTCAAGGAACCCATTCTTTACAACAAGGACTTTGTTTCCCTGTCCAAGCTTTATGCCAGCCAGGATGACCCTACGACGGAAGGCAGACGCTGGCGATACTGGTTTCGCAAGGTTGATGGCAACAATAAACTGATCAAGCCGGAGGTAAAATTTTATTCGGATTTGAATTTTAATAACGAAAACCGATTGATTTCCTGGTCATTTTCTTCGCTTTTCTTGTCGATTGCCCCACCCAAGTTTTTAGAGGTTTCTTTACGCTCTATAGGCGGTGCCGAAATCGATAAAGAAAAACAACAGCTCAAAGCCAACTCGGCATTGCTGGAAAAAATTTCCGAAGATTTGCCCAAAAAACCGGCCGTTCTGGCGCAATTGGGTGAGCCTTTTGAAATCAAAGATGAAGCTGAGCAGGAAATCTATATTTACCGTTTCCTGCTGGAAACCCATCATATAGAAGAAGGTTATGAGGATCGCGCCTTAAACGAGGTTAAAATCACCTTTGATAAAAAGACCCTGCAGCTGGTTAGAATGGCCGGGCGTTTTGCAGGACTCAAGGTTTCAATCAATTACCGGAAGTTTCTGGATGAACCGCAAGATGTCGCACAGAGCAAACCGGAATAGCAAAATTGTAAGTAACTATTCAGCATTAAAAGATAGCACTCGGCAATCGCTCCTGCATTGCTCTACCTCCTGCATCCATACAGTCGACGGATGACGCGGATTGGACGGATTTACGCGGATTTTTAATCAGTGTTTATCAGCCTAATCCGCGTCGCCTAGAGGCGCCTACTTTTGGCATCCGTGTTCCATTTTTCTAGGTTAAATCGCCCTTCTCGGCAATAAAAAAGGCTCAGACAATCAATGCCTAAGCCTTTATTTTATGTTGCGCAGGCCGGTTAAGACCTACATCATAATCCGCTGTTACTTACAGCTTATCAGCGTTTTTATCCAGATATTCCGCAACACCGGCTGGATTTGCGTTCATGCCTGAGTCGCCTTTGTGCCAACCCGCAGGACATACTTCGCCATGCTCTTCATGGAACTGTAAGGCGTCAATCATGCGCAGCAATTCATCCATGTCGCGACCTAACGGCAGATCGTTAACAACCTGATGACGAACTTTACCGGAGCGGTCGATCAGGAAAGTGCCACGGTAAGCCACGGCAGG
>CAZAUB010000002.1:16289-20947 GCA_964488195.1 uncultured Methylobacter sp.
GAAAAACTAAATGAATCAACTATTTGACCATCGCCTAACACGGCAGGAACTGTAAAATCAGGTGCTTGTTTACCGACTAATACGCTCATTGATTATCTCCAATAAATAGTGAAAAAACAAAAGACTGTTAACTTGATGTTAGCCACTGAAGCAGTGGATGGCTGAAATTGTACACTAGATTAGTCGGGAATTGGAGTGTGTTGTTATTTTTTAGCTTGCTTTAATTTTAATTTTAGCCATAATCTGTCATTAATAGCTTACAATATTGTCAGGGAATTACTCTAACTCGGGCTCCCTTAAAGCCCGTCGCCCTAACTTGGCTGTTAAATTTATTTAGTTAATTCGCTTGATGGGGGTCTATCATGGCAAAAGATAAACATATTACCGAACCCGATGTGTTCGGCTACCAAGTACGCATCGTAAGACGCGGCAAAGAAAGCAGTCGTTATTTTTCACATAAATTGTGGGGTAACAAAGGCAAGTCTTTAAAAGCCGCCATTACTTGGCGTGACCAGATGCTGACTGTTTTAAAAGGCAGCAAGACACGGTTTCTTAAGCCGCCCAAAAATAAAACCACCACCGGTGTCACGGGCGTATCCAGAACCATCAAGTACGATCATCGTAAAGATAAAAGTTATCTTTGCTATACCGTTTTTTGGGTCAGTAATTGCAAATCCAGAAATAAAACCTTTCAGGTTGGTAATGTCGATAAAGTAACAGCAGACGATGAATTGCATGCGTTCCGTACCGCCAAACTGTTTAGAAGCTGCTATGAACATTCAATCGATAATGACCTTGAGTTTTATGACGGCAAATTTGCCGGCTGGAAGAAACTACGCTTGTACGAAGACGAGAATTTGAACGCAGTAGCGAGTTAAGCAAAGATTCCGTGTTAGAGACTTATGAGAACACATCAGCACTGCTTCCGGAAATGGCCGGATGCAAAGCGGAAGACGGTTCATTTAGCCGCTAAAGCTCGATGCGAATACCCAGCTCAATGACACGCTCGACGGGGATTTTGAAAAACTCTATCGCGCTTGACGCATTGTGGAATAAAAACCGAAATAAGGGCCTGCGCCATTTAGGCATGGGGCTTTTTTTCCGGAAAGACAGTCGCTCGCTACCGATAAAAAACGAGGTCTGCTTGAAATCGACGTTTAATCCTTCCTGAACGCACTGCTCCAAAGCTTGTCTCACGTCAGGACTTTGCTGGAAACCATAGTAAAGCTTAACCCGGTAAAAATTGCTGTCCTTGCCAAATGCACGAATCTTGATCCGATGCGCCACATCAACATACGGCTCATCTTTAGTGACGATGGTTAATACAATGATTTGTTCATGCAGCACATGGTTATGCTCGAAATTGTGCAAAAACACCTGGGGTACGCCATGTACGCTTTTAGCCAGATAAATGGCCGAACCTTTAGCAGTTACTGCCTGATGACTGATGATCTTATCTTCCAAGTCCTCAAACAGCATCCGTTTCTCATCCATGTAGTCCGCCAACAAGGCTCGACCTTGAATCCATGTAGTCATCATCAAGAACAGCACAGTTCCGATAAACAAAGGCAACCAGCCGCCGGTCGGTATTTTTAAACTGTTAGAGGAAAGAAACAAAAAATCCACGGTTAAAAACGTGGTCAAAAAGACAATACCAGCCGACTTTTTCCATTGCCAAAGCTCCTGAATGACGATAAATACCAAAATGGTATCAACAATCATGGTGCCGGTAACGGCAATGCCGTAAGCCGAAGCGAGTGCCGAGGACGATTGAAAACTCAAGACCACGACAAATACCGAAGCCATCAGTAACCAATTGATCGCGGGGATATACACTTGGCCCACTTCCTGACCCGAAGTATGCAAAATATTCATGCGCGGGCAGTAGCCAAGCTGTATGGCTTGCCGGGTGACCGAGAATGCGCCGGATATGACTGCTTGAGAGGCAATAACGGAGGCCAGTGTAGCCAAAAATAATAGCGGATACATCGCCCAGGTCGGCGCCAACAAATAGAATGGATTTTTCACCGCCTCAGGGTGCTCAAGCAGCAACGCACCTTGTCCAAAATAGTTGAGCAACAAGGCCGGGAAAACAAAGCTGAACCAGGCGTAACGAATCGGTTTAAGGCCAAAATGCCCCATGTCGGCATAAAGCGCTTCAGCACCGGTTATTGCCAACACCACCGCCCCCATAATTAAAAAACTATGCCATCCCAATTCGATCAATAAATGAACGGCGTAATAGGGATTAACCGCAGCCAATACGCCGGGAACATTGATAATATTATTTACACCAAGACCGCCCAAGGTAATAAACCAAAGACACATGATCGGTGAAAACATTTTCCCAACGGTTCCCGTGCCTTTAGCCTGCAAAATAAACAGCGCGAGGAGCACCGCAAGGGTAATCGGCAATACATAATGCCCTAAGGGTGGCGCAATGATCTGCAAGCCTTCGACTGCGCTTAATACCGAAATTGCCGGAGTAATAATGCCGTCGCCGTAAAACAAGGCGGCGCCGAGCAAGCCAATAGTGATGATAAAGCGTGTTCTTTTCGGTTTATCCTTAGCGCTTTGCAGTGCAAAAGTCATTAGCGCCATGATGCCGCCCTCACCTTTGTTGTTAACGCGCATAATAAAAGTCGCGTATTTGATTGCTACAACCAAGGTTAATGCCCAAAAAATCAGCGATAGCACGCCCAGCACATGGAGCTTATCAATCGGCAAATGACTGCCAAAGATTTCCTTGACCGCGTATAAGGGACTGGTACCAATATCACCAAATACGACACCGATTGCGCTTAGCGCTAACACAGTTACTTGTTGCTTGGAATGGTTCTGCGAATTTGACGACATAGTAAATATTGAATTAGATGAAAAAATTAGCCAAAAATCAACTGGCCGCAGTTCTGTTCTTATTATGACTCAGGGGAATCGATCAAGAAAGGCGGAATATCTCAAACTGCAAATACCAGACGCCGAGGGAGCCCAAAAAATTAACCAGAACGGCGGGCAGAAAGCGCAGATGCACGCCGAAGGTGTAGGTCTTTTGTATAGACATGGCCATAACCCCCGCCGCCGAGCCTACCACGGTCAAACTACCGCCTATACCCACCATCATGGCGTTGAGCGCCCACTGGTTATGACCCAGGGCCGGATTCGACATCAGCGCGGCAGCCTCGACCAAGTTGTTGTCGACGGTACTGGATGCCAAACCGATCAGCACATTGGCGGCAGTTGGCGGTAACACATCAAACATACGTGCGATGTATTCGAGCCAGCCCACATGGTTAAGCGTAGCCATGCCGGTGATGATGCCGATGTAATACATTAGCGTGCCCCATTCGACTTTCTGCAACTGCACATTTAAATCGATGTTAATACCCTTGCTTCTGATATACCAGATATATATAACAATAAAACCAAGTCCCGCACCCAAAGCAAATTCGATGTCCACGTGCAGCAGCAGGTTGAACAGCAGCGCGTTGACGATAGCCGACATACTCACCACCGCCAAAGCCATGCCACCGGGTTTCATCTTGCCGCGAGCATGAGAAGTGTGAATTGTGTCTTCCGCTCGGCGGTGCACATAGGCAAGCCTGGCCGCCTCTCGATCCTGTTTGGTCTTAATTAGCCCGTCCGTACCCAGACGGTTCAGGTACATGACGTGCAGCACCGATGCGCTGAGAATCCAACCGACCATGGCGGAGGGGATGAGCATTAACAAGTCCGCCAAGTCCAGTCTCCCCGCCAGAATCACCATCAGGCTGGTCGAGGTGCCGACAAACCAGACGCCGCTGTTGGAGGCCACGATGATATTGCACAGTACCACGTGGGTGTATTTCTCATTGGTCGAGATGTTGCGAATGGAACGACCAAAGACCATCGCCGTCGTCAGACTGCTGATAATAGGGCTAAGCAGCGCACATAGTCCACCCATAGCCCAAAACATCCCTTTCGGCCCCATGCCGCGCTCCATAAGGAATTCCGTCAAAGCACCAAACACGTTGCGCTCGTTAAGTATCTCGACGATCATCCACATGAACGCCATGAAGGCAATCAGCGCGAACAACCCCTCCTTCGTTTCCGCCTGCATCCGCTTGAGGGACTGAAACCCTTCAGGATCATCGCTGAAGAAAAGGTAGTAAACGCCGAGCACGGCCACCGACGACATCATCAGCAGGGCGGGCTTAAACTTTTCCATCTCAAGCTGAACTTCAAGGATGATAAGCAGCAAGCTGATCAGGAAAATGGCAAGAACAATAAATCCGATGGGACTGAAGGGGACGATAGCCATGGGGACGGGGAAAATGAACGCAAACGTTGTGAGGCGCCATTACGGCGGCGAGGTCGGGTCATGAGATTGTAGCATTCACGCCGGTTCTGTCACAAATTTTCAAAGGTCCCTAGGCCTTTAGTGAACTCAACGCGGTAAAGGCTGCGCGACATCAGCTCATAACTCAACGGATAAACCTTTCCAATTTGTCTGATATAGCTATCAGAAAGGCGGCGACAAGACCGATGCTCATGAGACCTACGCTCCAAAGGAAATACCGGAACATCAAATCATCACCGTCGTACGTCTGTTTATGCCGAACAATAATCCGATAACTGACTATGAAGGAGGCAGCGACAGGCACCTGCAACATTGGACTGAA
>CAZAUB010000002.1:21047-27401 GCA_964488195.1 uncultured Methylobacter sp.
AGGCGACCTGAAATATCCAATAATATCTGACCCTATCCAGGGCGGCTTTGGGGATCCAGGCTCCGCAACTACATTGCCGCGATGTTCCTAATCGTCCAGTGCTGTCATGTTCCTTACCGCACTTCGGACAAAGGCAGCGGCCAAATTGAATCATCTAGTTTTCCTCTTTGTACAATCGGTAACTCACACCGGCTTCGGTCATCAGAACCAAAATTTTTCCAGCGGCAACATCATTTCACGCCAGTATTTTATAGAGCCAAAAATGGATAAATAATCAGCCAAACCTTAACGCCGAGTTATACCCAGTGCAAAACCTCGAATTGCAGATACCAGAAACCGAAAGAACCGAGAAAGTTGGCCAGCACTGCCGGCAGAAAACGTAAATGGGTGGCGAAAGTATAGCTTTTGTCGATGGACATAACCATGACTCCCGCCGATGATCCAACCACCGTCAAGCTGCCGCCGATGCCCACCATCATCGCGTTCAGCATCCATTGATCAACGCCTAAGTTGGGATTCGCCATAATCGCCGCAGCTTCGAGCAAATTATTGTCGATACAGCTGGATACCATGCCTAAAATAAAATTGACCCAGGTCGGCTCCAAAACTTCGTACAGCTGGCGCACATAAGACAGCCAGCCCACATGATTTAGGGCAGCCATGCCGGTGATAATGCCGATGTAGTACATTAAAGTTGCCCATTCAACCTTCTGTAGCTGAACGTCAAGGTTAATCTCAATATCACACAATTTTGTCTTTAACACCCAGATGTACATCACCACCAAACCCAAACCGCTACCCAGTGCAAACTCAATATCTACATGCAGCACCATGTTCAGCACCACGGCTCCGATAATAGCGAAGGCGCAAACCAATGCAAGGCTAAGGCCGCCCGGTTTGATACTTTCTGCCTCTGTGTTGGGTTTAAGCAGCGTATCTGTGTCGAGTTTTTTCAGGTAAAACAGATCCAGCACCAGGGCGCTCAAGAACCAGCCGAAAATTGCTGCCGGAAATAACATCAGCAAGTCGGTCATGGCGACTTTGTCAGCCAGAATCACCATCAAGCTGGTCGAAGTGCCGATAAACCAAACGCCGCTGTTAGACGAGATAATCGTATTGCACAAGACCAGATGGATATAACGCTGATTTTCTGAAACGTTGCTGATGGATTTACCGAATATCATGGTGGTGGTTAAGCTGCTGATGAAAGGACTCAACAACGCGCACAATAATCCCATTACCCAGAACAAGCCTCTCGCACCCAGCCCCCTGTTCATTAATGCGTGGTTCATGGCAGCGAAGACGTTGCGCTCGTTGAGAATCTCGACAATCATCCACATGAACGCCATAAAAGCGATCAACCCGAATAACGATTCTTTGGTCGCCGCCTGCATCGCAATCAAGGGTTGGAATCGCTCAGGATCGTCGCCGCTGAACCAATAGTAAATGCCGATGATGGCTACTGAGGACATCATCATCAAAGCGGGTTTGAATTTATCCATCGCCAACTGGACTTCGAAGATGATCATTGCCAAGCCGATAACGAATACGCTCAGCACAATGAGTCCAACTGGCGAAAAAGGAAGGATAGATATAGGCATAGGGTTTTTCCCGCGAAAAGTCTAAAAGTGAATATCTTAAATAAACACTGGGGTTATGGGTTCGATACCACCGCCCCATACCCAACAGTTTAAATTAGACTAAAAGCTTTCGCTAATCAATGAATGAATTTGTTTACAGAGTGTATACAAATTATTAACAAAACCACGAAGAATACGGATTTTTTATGGCGGCTTCCGTATGTTTCTTCATGGTTTTATGTCTTTGGAGAGACTGCGCGCTACTGCTTCTCCGTCACAAACGCTATTTTAGCGATCCCGGAATGTTGTACAGTTGCCATGACTTCGGCAACTTTTGCATAAACGACGTCCTGGTCGGCGTATAAATGCAGACCGATTTCAGGATTCTTTAAAAGCTCCGCTTTCAAGGCTGTTTCCAATGCGGCATGGTCGGCGAGTGGTAGCTTGTTCAGCGTTATAACCCCCTGCGGATCAATGCCTAGCTGTAATGGCTGATCCTTCACATCCGCCGTGGTCTCGGCGGTTTTCGGTAAAGTCACATGCACCGATTGCGTGAGTAACGGCGCAGTCACCAGCAAAATAATCACCAGCACCAGCATCACATCGACCAGCGGCGTGACGTTAATTTCGCTCATCGCTCCTTCGTCTTCGGATTGCGGTTTAAAGGCCATGTCTATTCCTTTCCGCCGGCATTCGCACTTGAAGCAATGTGCATAAAACTGACGACAAACAATCCAAGCTCGGTTTTTTGCTGTTTGACCCGGCGGAGGAAAAAGTTATAAGCCAGTACTGCCGGCACGGCGACCGCAATACCGATTGCCGTGGCGACCAGGGCGTCGCCGATAGGGCCTGCCACCACATCCAGGCTGGTCGAGCCGCTTGCAGTAATCTCATGCATCGCATGCATGATGCCTAAAACCGTGCCGAACAAGCCGACAAAAGGCGAAGTGCTGCCGATGCTGGCGAGCATGGTCAGGCCGCTTTCCATAGAGTGTTGCTCTTGCTGCATTTGAACGAGTAGCGAGTGCTCCAGCAGTTCAGCCGGAACGCCGCGATATTTAAGGCTCTTACCGGCAGACTGTTGACTTTCATCCATCCATGCAAACCCTTGCTGGGCAATGCGCGCTTGTGGCCCCCTAGCTGTCTCTGCGGGCAAGGTTTTTGCCTGCTCCAGATCGTCTGCATCCCAGAACGCCTTATTAAAGGCCCGGTTATAAAAACTGTTCTTGGTGAACTGCCAGATTTTGAAAAGAATCACCGTCCATGTCGCCACTGAAAAGGCCAACAAAGTGTACAAAGTGCCGTCAATAATAACGGTTGGTGAAATATGATGGGGCATTCCCCTCTCCTTATTTTAATGATTAAAAATGAAATTTGTGGATGCAATCATCGAACTGACTGCTGTTTTTTAAGCTCACGGCATCGGCTGAATATTTGTCCTGATAGGGTCAATGCAAGCCGATAAAACGCAAACTGATTATTGTGTTAATTTAAATTGCAACGTCTGAACAGCGCGCTGTTCAACGGCGACACCGTTAACTATTTTCTCTTTGAATTTCCATTGATTAATAGCCTTTAGCGCAGCATCGTCAAAAACCTCGACGGGCTCAGCCTCAACAACGACGGCATCTTCAACCGTGCCATCCGTGGTGATAGTAAACTCAATTTTAACCCAGCCTTCGATATGACGATTAGCCGCACGCATAGGGTACTTCGGCGGAACGCGCTCCAACGGAATGACGCCGGTGCTGATTCTCGGTTCAGTGCTGACTACAGCAGGCGCAGGCCGACTGACGGGCTGCGGCGCTATAACCGGCGCTGTCGGCATAGCCGACGGCTTTTCGTCGGCAATAGGCTGCGGTTTTGGCAGCTCCGCCTGTTTAGGAATAACCGGCGTTTTTTTCTTGAGCGGTTTTTTTTCAGGTTGCTTTTTCGGCGGCTCTGGTTTTGGCGGCGAGGGTGGTGTAACCGGGACTTGTTGATTCGGCGTAGAAACCAGCGATACTTCCATGATTACCAGCGATGTGGCCGGTGGAGGAGCATCGGCTGGCTTTAACAACCAAAGGCCCGCCCATACATGCAACAGCAGCACCAAAATCAATAATAATCCACCGATAAAGCGTGGCTGTTCTTCGCCGGTCAAGACTGCAAACAATGATCGCATTTTTTGCACTAGCGGACTCGCCTCGTCACCCGTAGGCATTAAATTCCGGTCGGCTTGGCCGCCTTCGTGGCTGTTAAATAAAAACATCAGGGGAATTACCTTTTTAAACATCGATGGTGCGTTTGTTATGTTCAGATTCTGGACAAAGTCGTATTTTACTTGGCGCGGTCACAGTAACATGAAGGCTCTAAATGGATTGCGGTTGTTTAAGCAATTTAACCCGTGCAAACTGCCAAACCATCGGCATAAACGACACGAAAACAATACCCAAAACTATCTTCTCGAAATGGTGTTTGACCCATTCATTTGAGCCTAGAAAATATCCCGCCAATGTAATGCTCGTAACCCATAAGGTCGCGCCGATGATGCAAAAAATAATGTATTTTGAATATTTCATGCTGCCCGCACCGGCGACGAAGGGGGCAATCGTGCGGATGATCGGGACGAAACGGGCCATAATAACGGCTTTGCCGCCGTGTTTTTCGTAGAAGGCTTCGGTTTGGGTGATGTATTCATGTTTAAAAAACAAAATTTGTTCCCGTGATTTAACGAGCTTACTAAAATGCTTGCCGACGTAATGGTTGACATTGTCGCCCAGCAACGCCGCGCCTATCAGCAACGGAATGATGATTTGAATATCCAGTTTCCCGGTCGATGACGCCAACAGCCCCACCGCAAACAGCAACGAATCGCCGGGCAACAGCGGCATGATGATTAAGCCGGTTTCAACAAAAATTATCGCAACCAAAATCGCATAAGTGAGCATCTCGTAATGCGCCAGAAAATCTTGCAACGTCGTCAGCGGGTCTTTAAGCAAGTGCAATAAAAAGTAAATAATTTCCATAAGGGTAAGTTTTTATATCGTAAAAATGGGTACATCATAAAGTATTGCGTTCATACCTTGACGACTATTTATTATCAATCAATTTTAAACGGTATTTTACGGCCTTCCGAATTGCTTGCGTAAAGTTATCAGCGCGAGTAGCAACAAAATTCCGCTCAACGACTGCCTCAATATGACCGTCCATACGCTTTCAGTCATCGGCAAGGACTCCAATACGGGCTGTCGCTCATAATCCGAAGCCGACGCGCCTTGCTGCCCCATGATTCCGGGAACAAAAAACGCCCGCCACCGGTCTTCAAATTGATCAACCGCGTGAATGTATTCGGCATAACGGGGCGCATCGATGCCCGCCAAACGGTCAGCCGTCAACACCGCCGCAAGTGCGGGCGAGAGGGCTGACCAACGTTCCATAAACTCAAAATGCGCCTTCCGAACCTCATCGAAGCGATACATCAAGGGCCGCACCTTGCTGTCAAGCTCCAGGTTCGCGGGCAGACCGGCGATCTCACGGGGCGGTTCTTTTAAAGGTGCGACTTCAGGATGCGCCTGATACCAGGCAGACAGCAATTCGGCCTGTTGTTTGGAAGTTCGCGCCTGAACCCGCCGAATATCGACAATCGCCGTGAGCCGTGAGGGCATGGGTTGCATGCCGTTCGCCGCCCAGCTCAAACCCGCCGGTACCGCAAACGTGGTGACCAGCCACACGCCTAACAAGCCCACCGCCGCTGCGCCCGATGACACAGGCAACAGCAGAAACAGCCCGGAAATCGTCATCCACACCCCGGCAAACACGCCGACAAAAACCAGCCAATGCGTTGCCGCGTAAAGGGTCGAACCGGAGTCCAGCATAAACGCAAGCAGCGATGCCGCAACGGCAGGCACCAGTACCATAACCAGACGCACGGCGAGCGCGGCAAATACCAACCGTGCGGGATGAGGCATTTGCGCGCAAATCAATCGCCACACGCCCCGTTCCCGATCTTCCTGCACCAAGCCGTAAGTGAGGGCTATCACCGTCAACGGCAGCAATAACGCGAGTACGCCGGCAAAATCGAGCAAGCCCAGTTCGCGCAGCAACGGGTTGAACAGCTGATCGCTGTTGCGGCCATCGGTATGGCGACTGCGGGTTGAGATGCGCAGTTCGGAACTAAGCAGATCCATTTGCCGCACACTCAAGGCCAAACCGCCGAGTGCAGGAAGTCGCACGACTGTACTATCCGTCAACCTGGACGCCTCACCGACCTTGCCGATACCGGGCGCATCGTGCATTTCCGCCCGCACTTGGCTGTTGCCGGTTTGGTGTTGCGGCTGCAATGCTCTGGCGCGAAACTCGCTGGCGGCAAGACCCGACCATATCGCGCTGGCCGCCAGCAGGGCGAAGTACACTGCAATTACCCACAGATTGACCGGGTTGCGGATGAAGCGCAGCCACTCGGCTTGCAACAAACTCATCATGGCTTCAGCCTCTTCGCGGAAAGTAGCAGCCACATCAGCGCGGTGAACAGCCAAACCAGCAACACCAGCAGATCGGCCAGCGCATGATGCAGCGCAAAGCCTACTGAAGGCGGCTCATAACTGAATACCTTGACACTGCCCCAGTCGGCATCATGGCCCTGAGCGCCGCGCTCCGTACCGTGGCTACGTTCACGATCCCAGTCATCGGTCAGGCCGATAAAATAATGCCGGTAATTTTCGGCGGCATCCTCAAAATGTCGCTGATGCGCCAAATCCATACCCGACAGCGTCATCGACACCGAGCGCATCGC
>CAZAUB010000002.1:27501-29135 GCA_964488195.1 uncultured Methylobacter sp.
CCAAACCGTGCTGAATATCTTTTTTGATTCCCGCCCAGAACGCTGTAGCGCCGGGTGTCGGAACCATCATTTCTGCGGCGGCAGCGCCCAAGCGCGGAGCAATCAACACGCTACCCGACCAGAATGCCAGCAGGGTGAACAAAGCCAGTCGGCTGCTTTTGAAATGGATCGACGTGGACATTGCCAAGGCCGCGAATACCGCGTAATAAATAAAAAAAGTACCGCTCAACGCGAACAACCTGAGTATATCGTCACCGGCGAGGTCAAAATTTTGATACAAAATAATGATGGCGACAAGCATTGCCGGCATCAACACCACAACAAAAGCCAGCAACAAACCGGTAAACTTGCCCAGCAACAGCTTGGTGGCAGATACCCCCAGACTGTGTAACATGCGTAAGGTGCCTTGCTCCCGTTCCTGGGTTACCGCGTTGAAAGCCAGCGCAATGACCAGTAGCGGAAGCAGCGCATACAACACAAAACCAGCGCTTGCCTGACCGAAGCGGCCGGCTAAACCCTGATCGGCCGCCGGGCTGAAACGCGCCCCGTTGCGTTTGTGCGGCTCCAGCCAGAGCGTCTGACCGGTATATTGTCTCAATCCGGGATCTACCGCTGCCAGCGGCGAATCCGGCTTAAATACATAAATGCCGAAATGCGCCGCCGCATGCGGGTTCTTTACGCCTTGCGTATCCCATTGTTCCTTGGCGGTTGCGCCCACGGCCTGCTTTTCTTGCTGCATTTGCTGATGTTCGGCGACGGAAGCCAGAAAAAATCCGATCAACACGGCGAATACCGAAAATGCCAACACCAGCAGCCTTCCGTCCCGCAGCACTGCCAGCAGTTCCTTGTGGACGATTGCAATAATCAAAGCAAACCCCGCGCATGCGCCAGATATTTGTGTTCCAGCTCATCATGCGCCACGGTGTGCGCATCGAACTCTTCAACAAGACGACCTGCTTTCATGATGCCGATGCGGTCGGCGACCTGTTTGGCATTAAAAAGATCATGGGTAGCCATCAGCACCGCCATGCCCAAATCGGCTGCCGCCCGTATCCGTTGGGCGAAATCATTGGCCGCGCTGGGATCAAGCCCGGAGGTCGGTTCATCCAGCAGCATGACTTTGGCCTGTTTTGCCGAGGCGATAGCCAAACCGACTTTCTGGCGCATACCCTTTGAATAAGTCGAAACACGCCTATCATGGGCATCGGCTTGCAAACCGGTATTCTCCAGCAAATCGTGCGCATGTTGGCGGGATATGCGGATATTGGCCAACTTACAGAAAAAGTCCAGGTTTTCCAGACCGCTCATGTATTCATAGAGCGCAACATTTTCCGGCAAGTACGCCAGCTTGGCGCGAACCGCGACTGGATTTTGCTCAGGCGACTCGCCATCAATAAAAACATTGCCGCTGGTCGGCCGATTGAAGCCCAAAAAGGTGTTGATGGTCGAGGTTTTCCCCGCGCCATTGCCGCCCAACAAGGCATAGACGCAGCCTGCCGGAACTGACAAATCGAGCGCATCGATCGCGCGATGGTTTTTATAATCGACCACCAGTTGTCTGGCTTCAAGCAGGGTTTTGTTTGGGAACATAATTAATTTTTAAATCATTCAGACCGGTGGGATCTCTGCCATTA
>CAZAUB010000003.1:0-2663 GCA_964488195.1 uncultured Methylobacter sp.
CTAACAATATTTTACAATCTCCCCGCACTTTTAATTTCATCCGGACTCAGTATTCGCAAATGAAGATGGCATGGATCATGCTATAAATTTAAGTAAGACAATAAATTGGCACTAAGGAGAATATCATGACAGAACGCGCATTATGGGTAGCAAAATCCGGTCTGGACGCCCAGCAAACAAGAATGGCGGTTATTTCCAATAACTTGGCGAACGTGAATACCACGGGATTTAAACGAGGTCGGGCCGTTTTTGAAGACCTTATGTACCAGAATATCCGTCAGGTCGGCGCACAATCCACGCAAAACACCCAGCTACCGACGGGTTTGCAGTTAGGAACCGGCGTAAGAACGGTTGCAACCGAAAAACTGCATACGCAGGGCAATGTTCAGCCATCGGAAAATGCGCTGGATGTGGCAATAAATGGCCGGGGGTTCCTGCAAATTTTAATGCCCAACGGTGATACCAATTATACCCGTGATGGCTCCCTAAAATTAGATTCAACGGGTCAGCTGGTCACTTCAGACGGATTAACGCTAAATCCTGCGATCACCGTGCCTCAAGATGCGCTGAGTGTCACTATCGGCACTGACGGTACGGTATCCGCCTTGCAACCGGGCGTTGCTACGCCGACCGTGATAGGGCAAATCCAGACCGCCAATTTTATCAACACTACGGGATTGGAGGCGGTTGGCAACAACCTCTATCGGGAATCCGCCGCCAGCGGCGCGCCGATAGTGGGAACGCCGGGTCAAGCAGAATATGGGACTTTAACTCAAGGTGCATTGGAAACCTCCAATGTTAATGTTGTTGAGGAGTTGGTCAATATGATTGAAACGCAACGGGCTTATGAGATGAACTCCAAGGCGATTTCAACAACCGATCAGATGCTGTCCTTTGTGACGCAACAATTATAAGTTAGGAGCGATGGCATGATGACTCAAAGACTTGGTTTTACGGTGAATGGCAGCCTCTGCGTCATTGCAACCATGCTGTCGCTGTTACAGGCTTGTACGCCGATACCGCTCAGGGATCCTGCATTTGCTCCGGTTGCACCGGCGGACTTAAGACCCCCGATCCAAAGTAGCGGATCAATCTATCAGTCCGGTTACGATATGCGCCTGTTTGAAGACCAAACGGCAAAAAGGGTCGGGGATATTCTGACTATTACACTGCTGGAGAAAACCCAGGCGAAAAAGGCTGACGATCTTAACACCAAAAAAGATACCAGTATGTCAGTTACCGCGCCTACGCTGTTCGGTATGGCGGCATCTGTCCTGACCGGTAACGATGTTAGAACCGAACTGGCCTCAACAAAAGAATATAAAGGAACCGGCGCTGCCGATCAAAGCAATAGTTTAAGCGGCAATATTTCTGTCACGGTTGTCGAGTTGCTGCCCAATGGCAATTTAAGTGTACGGGGCGAGAAAAGAGTCACCTTAAATCAGGGGGATGAATTCATCCGGTTATCCGGCATCGTCAGGCCGGTCGATATAACTTCAGCCAATATTATTACCTCAGACAAAGTGGCCGATGTAACCATTATGTACGTAGGCGAAGGTGCGATGGCCGATGCCAGTAAAATGGGCTGGTTGGCGAGGATTGTTCAAAGCCCATGGTTCCCATTCTAAGAAGGATTTTGATATGAACATACTACATAAGCACTTATTTATTTTGATCCTACTGGGTGTTGCCTATAGCAGCTCGGTATATGCTGAACGCATCAAGGATATTGCCTCCATCGAGGGTGTGCGCACTAACCAACTGGTAGGCTACGGCTTGGTAGTCGGATTGGATAAATCCGGTGATAAAACCACATTTACCGGACAAAGCTTACGCAGTATGTTGACGCGCCTTGGCATTACCTTACCCCCTGGTGTCGATCCTAAATCAAAAAACATTGCGGCGGTCTCTGTTCAAGCCGAGCTCCCTGCATTTGCCAAACCAGGCCAAGCGATTGATGTGACCGTCTCTTCTCTGGGCGATGCAAAAAGTTTACGAGGCGGGACGTTGTTAATGAGTCCTTTGAAGGGGGCTGATGGACAGGTTTATGCGATTGCTCAGGGTAGTTTGGTGGTGAGCGGTTTGAGCGCTTCAGGTCAGGATGGTTCCAGCATTACCGTCAATAATCCCAATGTGGGTCGTATTCCTAATGGAGCAATCGTTGAGCGTATTGTTAACACGTCTTTTTCCGAAGGCGATGCGTTGATTTTTAATCTGCATAGTTCAGATTTTACTACCGCCAATCGCATGGCGGAGTCCATCAACAAGGTATTGGGCGCTAATACGGCCAAGGCGCTTGATGCGACTTCTGTCAGGGTTAGTTCGCCGATAGATCCCAATCAAAAAGTAAGCTTTGCTTCAGTGGTCGAAAATATGATGGTTATCCCGGATGATGCACCGGCGCGCGTGATTGTTAACTCTCGCACCGGGACTGTCGTTATTAACGGTAAGGTCAGGGTGCAGCCCGCGGCAGTGTCTCATGGCAGTTTGACAGTCACTATTACCGAAGCTCCTCAGGTCAGTCAGCCAGGCGCATTCTCCAACGGTCAAACGGTGGTTACACCGAAATCGAATCTAAAGATAGAAGAAGAAAAAAACCACATGTTCGTGTTTAACCCCGGCGTCACCCTGGATGAAATTGTCCAGGCGGTCAACAATGTAGG
>CAZAUB010000003.1:2763-11742 GCA_964488195.1 uncultured Methylobacter sp.
GCGGAGGTTGTTATGTTAAGTGGCGCACAAAATGCCGATGTTTATACCGACTTTAACGGTCTAAATAAATTAAAAGCCCAGGCCAGAAAAGAGTCGCCGGAAGCATTGAAAGAAGTTGCCAAGCAATTTGAATCAATTTTTCTAAATAACGTGCTTAAAAGCATGCGTGAAGCCAAGCTGGCCGATGGTGCGATGGATAACGACCAAAGCAAGTTTTATAACGATATGTATGACCAACAGTTGGCCGTGCATTTGTCGGGTTCCCCAGGCGTTGGTCTGGCTGACTTAATCGTCAAGCAACTGAGTCACGATAAGCCTAAAAATGAGAAGCAGGATACAGAAGATTCCCTGAATCGCTCAGGGGGGGTGTTGCGTAGCGGTTCTGAGCAGGCTCATGCCGTTAATCGGCAGGTCAGCGGCAAAGCGGACAGTTTTGCAGAGGGGCAAGCTAAGATCACCCCTTATACCCAGGATGTAAATCCGTTGGATGGGATGAATGAATTTCCGTTTGACAGCCCAATGAGCGGATTAAAGGACGGCCATGCGTTGCCGATACAGTCTGCAGAAGAGTTTGTTAAGCGGTTGCACCCCCTGGCCGTCCAGGCTGCCAGGGAGTTGGGCGTGGAACCCAAAGTTATTTTGGCGCAAGCGGCTCTGGAAAGCGGCTGGGGACGTTCGGTAATAAAAAACGGTAATGGCGACAACACTTTTAATTTGTTTAACATTAAAGCCGATAAGGCCTGGCAGGGCAAACAGGCGCAAGTGGCGACACTGGAATTTGATCAGGGCGTCGCTAAAAAAGTGAATGCCGGGTTTAGGTCCTACGATTCATTCGAGGCAAGTTTCAGGGATTATGTGGACTTTATAAAAACTAATCCGCGTTATGGCGATGCCTTAAAAAAAGTGGGTAATGCGGAACAATATATGCATGAATTACAACGGGCGGGTTATGCAACTGATCCGAAATATGCTGACAAGGTAATGAGCATCTATCAAGGCAATACGATGGCCGAATTTGAGCCTGATGTCATCATGGCGATGAATCAATGAACAAATTAAGTCTGGCCGCTAATTTTAAGAACAGGACGCTATCATGAGTGGATTATTAACAACATCATTGTCAGGACTGATGGCTGCTCAGCGCTCACTGGAAGCAGTACAGCATAATATTGCCAATGTAAATACAGATGGTTATAGTCGTCAAAGAGTGCAGTTAGCGACTAAACCGGCAATAGATACCAATTTCGGATATGTCGGTCAGGGTGTAAACGTCACTAATGTGACGCGCAGTTATGATCAGTTTATTAATAAGCAATTAAGCACCAGCCTTTCAGCATTCGGAGATGTGGATCGTTTCCAGCAGCTTGCTACTAACGTTGATAATATACTGGCCGACCCCAGTACGGGTATAGCTCCTGTTGTGAAACGTTTTTTTAATGCGGTAAATGAAGTGGCGAGTAATCCTACCTCGATCCCTTCCAGGCAGGTATTGTTGTCTGAAGCGAGTGTTTTAACAGATAGCTTCAATACGATGAGCAGCAGATTTGAAGAGATACGCACGCTTAATAATAATGATATAGGAACCATGGTTGATAATATTAATTTTTTAGCCACGTCAATAGCGGCTCTTAATGTACAAATCTCAGAAGAGTTAGGTAAATCGCAAGGCCTGATAAAGCCCAATGATTTGCTGGATAAGCAGGATGCTTTGCTTTCAAAGTTAGCCGAAATAGTCAATGTTACTGTACTCCCTCAGAAAGATGGGTCGTCCAGTGTTTTTATCGGCAGCGGACAGGTGCTGGTTCTTAATGGTGGGACGGCAGTATTTACCACCCTTCCGTCTCCATTTGATCCAACCCGGCTAAATATTGGGATTAAGACAGCTAACAGCACCATGGATATAACCAATCAGATCAGCGGTGGTTCGTTGGCGGGCTCATTAAGATTTCGGGATGAAGTGCTGGATCCGGCCCAGCAAGAACTGGGCCGGGTTGCAGCCGGTCTGGCGATGGAGTTTAATGCACTCCATAAACAAGGTTTTGATCTGAGCGGCACGGCGGGAACGGACTTGTTTAGCTTTGCCGGGACTGTAATTCCTGTTACTCAAGATTCGCTTAATACGGGTAATGCACTCGTTACGGTTAATTACCAGGATGTCAATGTTAGGCCATTGGCTGCTGCAAACCTGGATTTTAGTGATTTTAACTTGGAGTATGTTAGTGCCGCAGGGCCGGTTAATTACACCTTGACCAGGAGTAGGGATAATCAGGTGATTAATCTTACGGCTACCACTGTGGGGGGGATTTCTACCTTGTCGTTTGCAGCGACTCAGCCGGCAAATTTTGATCCAACTGCTTTCGACATGACAACCACCATCTCCCCCGGAATTTTTACGCAGGCCGTGTCGGATGGCAAAGTGGCGGTGCCGCGTGAGGAAACTTTCGGCGCATTTACAGATGCTGTTTCCAACAATGCGGATACATTCACCATGAACATTGACGGTATCGCCTTCTATAACGAGGTCGGTTCGGTCGGTGGTACTGTGACCAAAGCCGAGCTGGACACTGCATTGACAGCCTTCCTGGCCGTACCCGCCAACGCGGCGGCCTACACGAAAGTAAGCGGCTCCTTTGCCACCGATAACTTGCGCTTGAGAAAACTCGACGGCACGGACATTGTCGCCAACATCACCAGTAACTTCGTCACTACTCCCGGCGCCTTCGCCGCTAATACCGTTAATATTGCAGGCGCGGCTGCAGTCCCCGCGACTGCCAGCACCTTTACCCTTAAAGTCGACGGCCTGACCATCTATACCGAGGCGGCGGCGGCTGGCGGCACGGTCACCAAGGGCGAGCTTGATGCCGCGTTGAATACATTTTTGACCTCCGGTCCAGGAGTAGGCCTGTACACCAAGACCGGATCGTTTGCGAATAACGACCTAGTGCTCAGCAAGCTCAACGGCACGCCCTCTACACTTGACATCACCAGTAACTTCGGCGGTACCAGCACCCCTGGCTCGTTTTCCGGGGCATTTACCGTCATCGGCACGTTAGCCAGCCCGGCGGGCATCGATATAAAAGTTGATTTGACTGGAACTAAAACCATATCGGTCGGCGATCTGTTTGTAGTCAGGCCGACCTACAGTGCGGCTCAGAAAATCAGGGTTAATATTGATGACCCAAGAAAAATCGCGGCCGCCACCAATATAGAAGTTGACCCCGTGACCAAATTGCCGGTGTCCATCATCAAAGGGCCGATGCCCAGTGATAACAGAAATGCATTGCAACTGGCAGATCTGGAGAATAAATTGAGCATGTTGGGAGGAAGCGCCTCATTTAGTAATGCCTATGGTCAAATTGTTTCCGGTGTCGGAACTTTGACGCAGGCTGCTGGAATTATTTCTTCGGCGCAGGAAACGTTATTAAATCAAGCAAAGGAATCCAGAGAGGGTCTGGCCGGTGTAAATTTGGATGAGGAGGCCGCTAGCTTAATAAAGTTTCAACAAGCTTATCAGGCATCCGCGCAATCAATTGCAGTTGCCAAGTCCTTGTTTGATACTTTGATAGGCGCAGTTAGATAGGAGATATGGCAATGAGAATTTCAACAGCGTGGTCGCAACAACTTAGTGTTAACGCGATGTCCAGTAAGCAAACCCAATTGGCTAGGGTGCAACAGCAATTAAGCTCCGGGCTTAAGGTGTCGTCACCTGCTGAAGACCCGGCGGCAGCGGTAAAAGTATTGGATTTAGAGAGAACGATTGCAAAAACAACTCAGTATCAAAGTAATATTGCCACTACTCGCGGGCGGTTGAGTATTGCGGAATCTGCTCTGACCTCTTCAAATGACATATTGGCTCACGCCAGAGAACTGACTATTAAAGCCAATAACGCTGCTTTAAACAGCAGTGACAGGTTATCGATCAAGATTGAAGTGGATCAGTTGATTGAAGAATTGGCCGGTGTAGCAAATACCCAAAATGCCAATGGTGAATTCATTTTTTCAGGCGATCTTTCGACGGTGTCCGCTTTTGCGAAACACCCTACAACAGGTGAATATGTTTATCAAGGCGGCCCACAGCAGCGGGCGGTGCAAATTAGCCCTACAAGGCAGGTTGCTGATGGCGATTTAGGTTTCAATGTATTTGAAAATATAGATTCTGTCAGCCCAGCCAAAGATGAGAATGGCAAGCGTAGTGTTTTTAATACCTTAAAGGCGTTGTCTGATGCATTGGGTGCCACTTTTAATGCCACTCCCGCCGAAATTACCGGCGACAAGTTTTTGCGATACGGGCTGGATTATACCGGGGCTACAACTCAATTTAACTTGGTTGCCACTGCGGAGAAGGTTGGTCCTGCGCCTTTTCCTACCGTGCCGCCAACGCCAGTCGCACTTTCTTCGGCACCAACAATCGACTTGAGTAATAAAAATTTTGCTAGTGTGGACGATATTGTCACCGAGATTAATAAGCAACTTGCATTAACAGCCGCTTTACCGGCTATTGATGTGGCCCCCAATACGGGTATTCCTGCGGGTTCCAATTTTAGCGCTGTTATGCAAGCGCGGAGCAACGGCAATAAAATTGAGTTTGTTTCAGTAGCTACAAGCACTGGAGGTACAGGCTCCGGCTCCAGCATAACAATTAGTAATGTTGCAGGAACATTTTTATCGGATGCCGGTTTTAGTAACAATCAGAGCAAGGCAGGGTCTGACTTGCCTGTGCTGCCCGTTCAGGTTCTTCAAAGTCAGCTTGGGGATGTTTTAACCGATCTTGATACCGCACAGAGCAGGATTTTGGAGACAGCCACCAGCGTCGGAGTGAGGCTGAATGCTTTGGATGATCAAGAAGCTCAAAATGAAAAATTTATATTAGACACGAAGACAACGCTTTCTCAAGTTCAAGATCTTGATTATGCTGAGGCAATGAGCAGGTTTCAACTGCAATCTCTAGCTTTGCAGTCCTCCCAACAGGCTTTTGCCAAGATAAAAGAATTATCGTTGTTTAAGTATCTCTAAAGCTTCCGCTCCTCGGCAACCGCTCCATGCGTTGCTCTACCTCCTGCATAACCCACACGGATGTGGGGAATGCAGATATTGCAGGAGCAAATATCTGTCCATGCAGTCGTGCTCACGCTCCTTACCTACATCCCTGTAGGCAACGCTGGATTTGTTCAAGCGTCCAACAAGGGTTGAGCCTCCTCAGGGGATTGATAGCTATCAGTCCCTTTTTTTTGCCTGAAAGTGAGGGGCGGGCAGGTAAAAAGGTGAATCCGGTTTAAAGATGCACCTTTTAAAAAGTTAAGTTATGGATAAACGACTTTGGGTTCAAAGTTGGCGGCCGGGTATTTAGGATCAAACTCGGTTGCCTTTTCTGCGGATTTTTGGTCTGGACATTTAGGTGAAGATTTGGCTGACTCTTTGTCGATATAGATGACTTTAGGTTGAAAATTTGCAGCAGGGTATTGCTCATCGCTTCCAGCAGATGCAGTAAATGTAGCCAACGCAATAACAGCGGTCGCCAATCCTAAGATAATTATTTTTTTCATATGCTATTAACCTTGGGTAGTTGAGTAGGGTGCGCATCGCGCACCTTTGTAGGGGCGACCGGCCGGTCGCCCCTACTTGACGAACCAAGAGTATCAGGTATTTTTGGCGAATCCGCAACTGTTTTTCGAGCCGTGAAACGGTCACAAAAGTTGTTTTATTTCGGGATGATGTTGCAACAACTGTTGCCGGAATGATTCGATTGCAAGCTCATTGCCTCGCTCGCTTCGGGTGATAGGCACGATGATTTCGCTAACGACTTGCATCGGCGCTGCCGATAGAAATATCAGCCGGTCAGCCAGTGCAATAGCTTCGCGCAGATCATGGGTGACAAATAAAACCGTGTGCGGACGTTGTTGCCACAGTTTCAGCAACAGTTCCCTGACTTGCCTTGCGGTTGGCGCATCCAGCGACACAAACGGCTCATCCATCAGCAACACCTCAGGATCAACGGCAAACGCCCTGATGATGGCGACTCGTCGGCTCATGCCCAATGACAGTCGTTCAGGATAAACGTGTTGCGATGGCGTTAATTGCATCGCCTCAAGCAAGGCATCAATGACCTCGGCAGGCTGATGCCCATCCTGTGCCAGCTCAATATTTTCCCTGACCGTCCGCCAGGGCAGCAAACGCGGATTCTGGAAAACGTAGCCGATCTTCGGATGCGTGTGTTGCTGTCCCACCAGGATTTCGCCGTCGTAATCATTATCCAGACCGGCAATAATATTCAACAGCGTGGTTTTACCGCAGCCGGACGGGCCAACCAGGCAAGTAAATTCATTGGAATTTAGCGACAGTTTAAGGTTGGCGATAGTTGGGTTTGCCGCCGTCGGATAGATTTTGCTATCGATATTGATTTGGATGTCGGTCATCTGCGCCACCGTAGCGCTTTTTTGTCCAGCGGTTTTAAAATCAGCAGCTCAATCAGCTGGATGACTGCAACAAAAGCGATGGTATAAGCCAGGATGCTGGCGACATCAAACAGCTGAAAAAACAAATGCAGCTGATAGCCCATGCCGTTGCTGCGCCCTAATAGCTCGACCACCAGAATGATTTTCCAGATCAAGGCCAGACCCGAACGGGTTGCGCCCATCACAAACGGATGCAGTTGCGGCCAGATCACATGAACCAGGGTTTTGCGCTTGCCGAAATGATAACAGCGGGCCATGTCCAGCAAATCCTGATCCAGCGTGCGCGTGCCTTCCCTGATCGTAACAATGACATTGGGCAGTTTGTTAATCACCACGGCGAGTATCGCCGCCGATTCAACCAGCCCAAACCAGACATAGCACAAGATAATAGTGACCAGCGCCGGGACATTCAAGAAAATCACCAGCCAGTTGTCGAAGAACGCATCGAGTTTTTTATTGCGCCCTAAAACTATGCCGATGGCGCAACCCAGCAGCATCGCAATAGTAAAACTGATCACCAGCCGGAGCAAGGTAACGCCCAAGTGAAACGGCAGCTGCCCGGACACGCAGCCCTGCCAGAAAACCCTGGCGACAACTTCGGGAGTCGGTAACGTGTTGCTGTTTAAATAAACGGCCAAACCTTGCCAGATGGCTAAAAAAGCCAATAGGGACAGGGTTGATAAAAAGCTCTTAAAGTTAAACAAACTATTCAATCGACCAGAAGGTGCCGGGTTGCAGGTTTTCCGATTGCCCGGTTAACTGGTTGTTGCTTAAGGCACGCAGCATTGTATAAATGCGGCCTGCCGCCAGCTGTTCTTGTTCGCCCCAATGCTCAATGCCGCCTTCGCAATAACGCTGGCGCAATTTGGTTTGGGTGGGCGCATCTTCGGCCTTGGTCAACGGGATGATTTTTTGCCAGGCTGCATCGGATTGACACAGCTGATTTTTAGCCTGCTTTCCGGCGTTAAAAAAACTGTTGACGGCCTGTTTATGCTCGTTTGCCCAGCTCTGCTTGAACACATATCCCAGGCTGGGCACATCTTCCTGAATCCCTAAGCCTTTTAAAATACCTTTGCCGTCGATGATCTGGCGATAGCCCTCGGCTTCAAGCCGGGCGGCAAAGTGCCAATAGGTGAGGGCGGCATCCACGCGGTTTTGCTTGATTTGCTCGGTGATCAGCGGCGGTGCGGCGAAGACTTTTTCTACCGAAGCATTCAAATCCAGTTGTTCTTGCCCGGCCAACGCTTGCAGCAACAGCCAGTTTTTATCCAGTTCGCCCCCGGCAATTCCCAGCCGTTTGCCTTTAAGATCTTTTATCGAGTGGATAGGGCTGTTTTTGGACACAACCAACGCGCCCGAGGTATTTGAATAAGGGTAAAAGGTAAAATCGGAACCGGTGGCGCGCAGTCTGGAAACCCAAATCCAGTCAGACACTATCATATCGACAGCGCCGGACTGTAGCGCAATCTTGCCCGCTTCCGCATTGGCTAAATGCTGTATTTCCAGTTGAAAATCAGCCTGGGGATTGTCCTGAACAGCCGCCAATTCCCAATCGACTGTGCCAAAAGCCTGAACACCGATGCGAATGACGGTTTTTTCCGCAGCATAACCGCTGCATGAGGCAAACAGGCACAGGCTGATAAAAAAGGCATTAAATTTCATGAAAGCTATCTCAGGCGGAGGTGGAAGTCGCCTATTCTATCCGTACGCGGGGCTGGGTGCGAGTAAGTTGATGCAGTTTGTCCACGAAAAACACGAAAAGCACGAAAATATTTAGAGAGATACCACTCTGTCGACTTGTATGGTGGCAGGAGGTAGAGCATTGCATGGAGCAGCAAAGCGGTGTGCTGAAGACCATCACTCAATGGGTGAATAGCCAAATCAACCAAATTAATATAACGTGCTGACTTATTTCGTGTCTTTCGTGTTTTTCGTGGACAAACTGCTTTTCTAGGTTGATACGGCGAGGTTATTTTTTAACATCACCCATGATAGCCTCGGTTTGCCAGCCGCCGCCCAGCGCTTTGTACAGGGCGACCAGATTGTTGGAAAGCGCCGACTCGCTGGAGACCAACAAACTTTGAGCCTGATAAAGCGCTTTTTGGCTTTCCAGTACATCGAGAAATGCGGTCAAGCCCTTTTGATAGCGTTCGCCCGCTAATTGAACCGCTAGTTGGTTTGCTTCAACGGCCTGGGTCAGCGCTTTGTGCCGCTCCTGCTCTTTGCTGTAGGCGACGAGCGAATCTTCCACTTCCTGAAAAGCGGATAAAACGGTGGATTGATAGGTCAGGAAGGTTTGTTCAAATTGCGCTTTTTTGCTGTTGATATTGGCGTTGAGTTTTCCCCAATTGAAGATCGGCATCGTTAATGAAGACGCTGCCGACCATGATTTTCCGATCGGCGTGAAGTCGGTGATGGTCGTGTTTTGCAAGCCGATGAACGCGGCCAGATTGATTTTCGGGTAAAGCTCGGCGGTTGCAATGCCGACGGATGCGTTAGCCACGGCCAGTCGCCGTTCGGCGCGGCG
>CAZAUB010000003.1:11842-13355 GCA_964488195.1 uncultured Methylobacter sp.
TCGATGTAGTTGCGGGCGACATCCCCTAGCAGGGTAACCAGAACATCCCTGCTGTTTTCCACTTCGACATCAACTGTGGCATCGGCGGCTTCTATGGCCCGTCTGACGCCGCCAAAAAAATCCAACTCCCATTGGGCATCAAAGCCCATTTGGAAGATATTGATTAGCTGATTGCCGACTCCTGTACCGCCTATTGCAGAGCCGGTGCCGCCGGTTTGAGACGCCGATGAGGACGAGTTGTTGAACCGCCTGCTGACATTGCTCTTGGCGCCCAAGCTGGGCAAGCCCGCTGCAATGGTTGCAGAACGCAAGACTCGGGCGTCTTTAACCCGCTCCAAGGCAAGCTTTAAATCCAGATTGGAAGCGATAGCGTCGCTGATCAGTTTGTCGAGCACCGGATCGTTAAAGGTCTTCCACCATTTATCCGCTTGCTTCGGGTGTAAACCGGTACCCGCAGTCGTTTCAGACCATTGCTGGGGAACCGGTATTTTCGGAGGCTCATAGTCGGGGCCGACCGCAAAGCAGCCGGGCAACAGCGTGGTGATCAACAGCGCAAGCGGGCTACGGATCATAACGGTGAGCCGCCGTTGCCGGAATAATCCTGAGCTTCAATGAATACGTCCATCTGCTGACCCACATAGACCGGCAATTGACTGCGTTCAAAGCTGTACAGCGCCTGCAACACACGGGTATCGACCCGCTCGGTGCTGTCGCCGGTCAGCGATTTTTTAGGCACCACGTAAGGTTCCACATAAGCCAGGATCAGGTCGGCTTTGAAGTTTCGATTGCCGCGCAGGAAAGCCACGGCCTTGCTGTTTTTGTCGAACCGCCATGCGTCGTTCTCGTCGATGTCCACCCGCACATGCAGCTGGTCGAGATTGCCCAGCACCAGCAGCGGAGTGCTCATGCCTCCAGCCTGGGCGAATTCGCCCGGACGGATATTGACTTGCAATACCTCGCCGTCTACCGGGGCCTGAACGACCAGTCGGGCCAGCGTGGTTTGTGTAGTTGTCAGCGCGGCTTCGGCTTGTTGCACCAGCGCCTTGGCGCTGTCCAGTTTTGCAGTGCTGATCAGCAGGGCATTGCGTCGTTTAAGCAGCTCCTCGGAACTGATCGCGCGGCGGTCGGTTACGGCTTCGGCTAAGTCACTTAGCGATTTTGTATCGGTTAGCGACGCATTTTCGATACCGACATCCGCCCTGGCTTTAGCGAGATCGGCGAGTTTAACCGCTAACTCGGCGCGGGCATCGCGGTCATCCAGGTAGAACAGCGGCGTCCCGGCTTTGACTTTGTCGCCAACCTTGACGGTTACAGTCTTGACGATGCCGGCCAAAGGTGTGCCGATTGCGATGTTCTGGCTTTTCGGCTCGACTATCCCCGCCCCTGCAATAAACGATTTGAACGGCGCAGAGGAGGGCGGCGCAACGGCTGGCGCAATCGGTATCGGCTTGTTGCTGCTGACCACCGTGTAAGCCGCAAAAAGGAATCCTGCGACTGCGAGTATCGGTAATGT
>CAZAUB010000003.1:13455-22637 GCA_964488195.1 uncultured Methylobacter sp.
GATCGAGTATACCGGCAATGACTGAAATCAACGTGGTCTTGCCGCAGCCTGACGGCCCGACCAGCATCATCAGCTCGCCCAGCGCAATATCCAAATTGACGCCGTTCAACGCGGTCACTTTTTGCCCGCCGGTATCGTAGACCTTGGTCACATTCTGACAGCGTACGGCCAATGATGATGAATTCATGCCTTAGCCTTTAAACACAATGGCCGGTTCCAAGCGGATCACTTTAAGGATGCTGATCAGCGCCGCAAACACACAAATCAGGCTAACCCCTGCGCCGCTAAACAACAACAGTTGCCAGGGAAATTTAAACGCCAGTATTGTATGACGCATCGAATAGCCGAACACTGCGGTCAAGCCCACGCCCAAACCGTAGCCGATAGTACCCACTAAAACCGCCTGTAACAAGATCATGCGTAGCAAGACCCAGTTACTGGTGCCCATCGCTTTCAGCACGCCGAATTGACGCAGATTCTCCAGCGTGAAGTTGTAGAAAGTCTGGCCGGCAATGGCAGCGCCGACGATAAAGCCCAGCAGCACTGAAATACCGAAATTAATCGGGATGCCGGTGTTGTGCATGAAATACTCGTAAGTGAGGGACATAAATTCCTCGCGCGTATAAGCCGCCAGACCTGTGGCGGCACGGATACGGCGCGTCAATTCGGCGGGGTCTTGCCCTTGCTTGGCTTTAACCAGCACAAAGGACAACAGCTTGCGCTCCTTGGGTGCGTAACTCTTGGCGCGGGAATAAGTGGTATAAACCACGGGCTGGGACTGAAAAGTACGGGTGACCTTGGCGATACCGACAACGATGGCGCGATGGTCGTTTAATTCCACGCTGTCGCCGACTTTAAGCGGAATGCGTTTGCCGCCGGGTGTCGGTGCAGGCTTGCCCAGTTTATCCCTCGCACCGTCTATATCGACGATAATGCTGTCGCTGCGGCGCAAATCTTCAAGCTTGCCTTCCAGCATCACCGGCGGGCCGCCGATTAAGGTGGCATCGTCCAGGCCGACGACATTGCAGGTTTGAAAGGTGCCGTCGACCAGCCTCGCTTTTAACAGCCCCTTGTACATCGGCATGGCCCACTCCACGCCGGAAATGCCGCGCACCCGGTAAAGCTCGGTGTCCTGCAAGGGTTTAATGTCATCGACGAATTGCACTTTCGAGTCCATCACCCAAATATCGGGCAAGCCGACATCCGATATGAAACTGTAAGAGCGCGACATCAGCCCCAAAAAAATCGCCGGTTGTTGGGTCATGATTAACGAGGCAAAAGTCAGCCCCATGACAATACCGAAATATTTGCCTTTATCCCCCATCAGCATTTTTATGGCAATGTGATTCATGGTTTTGAGCTCGTTGTTGGCTGGCTGAACTTGATTTTATCATGCAAAGCAAATTGACAACGGACAACCGTATTCATAGAATAGAAACCATGAACCAGATACCTATGACCTTATCCCTAAACAACACACGATGGCTGCGAAAATTACTTTGCTTTCGCCGCAGTGCTGTTTTTTTGGTTCATTAATTCCATTTTAGCTAAGCAACTGCGGGTCTTGTCCCCGTTGCTTTGGTAGTCTTTCCGGCAAGATTCGCAGTTTTTCCATCTTAAGGAGAAGTTTGTGCATCACCCCGAATCCGTTATACCGCAAAACAATCGTCAGGCACTTTTCGGTTACCTGTTTGTCTTGCTCGGCGCGTTTGGCTTTTCAGCCAAAGCGGTACTGGTTAAATTAGCTTACGCATACAGCCATCAACTCGATGCCATCACCTTGATGGTGCTGCGCATGGCGATTTCCTTGCCTTTCTTTCTGGCGGTTGCGTTATGGTCGGCCAACGATTCGATAAAAACTAACGATGCGCAACGTTTAAACAGGCATGACTGGCTGATGATTTTCGGCTTGGGTCTGTTGGGTTATTACATTGCCAGCTTCCTTGATTTTGCAGGGCTGCAATATATCTCGGCAGGCCTTGAGCGCTTGATTATTTTTCTCTATCCGACCTTTGTCGTTTTGTTCACGGCGGCGCTGCAACGCCGGGCTATTAACCGGCACCAAGCTGTTGCGTTGGCTTTAAGCTATGCGGGGATGGTTTTGGTGTTTGTCGACAACAGGGCGGCAATGGCGTCATCAGGGCTGTTGTTAGGTTCGGCATTGGTTTTGGCTAGCGCCATCGCGTTTGCCTTTTTCCTGATGGGCAGCGGTATGATGGTCAAACGGATAGGCTCGACGCGTTTTACCGCCTATTCGATGACCGTGGCCTGTCTTGCGACCGGCCTGCATTTCGTGATTCAGCATGGCGTTAAATTGTTGAATTTACCGACCAATGTTTATTGGCTGGCGCTGATCATGGCGATTTTCTCCACCGTGCTCCCGGCGTTTTTTATGAATGCCGGGATCAGGCGCATTGGAGCGGGTTCTGCATCTATTATCAGTTCCACCGGGCCGATAGGCACGTTGGCGTTGGCCTTTTTATTGTTGGGCGAGACATTGACCCCGGCGCAACTGGCCGGGACTGCCTTGGTGTTAATCGGCGTTTATGTGGTTAGCCGGGCAAAGACATAAAATCGGCTATACATTTACATCAAACAGCTGATTGAAAGCTTTGATAACTGCTTGCTGATCGCTATGGGCCAAAATACCTGCTTTCCTGATAATCAAGCGATTATCCAGGGTAAATAATTTCATTCGGACAATGGAAGCTGAAGAAAGTCCGGTACTACTCAAATCGGAAATATTTACATCGTGCAACCAATTGGAATTTTTAGCGCTGGTAATCATCGCCAAAACTGAATGCCCTACTGAAGCGTTAAATGAGGTATTGGACACCACCACAGCAGGTCGTCTTTTTGTAGTATCTTGATCCGTGAACGGAAAAGGTACCACCACAACAGAAAAGGTTTCAAAGATCAGCATATGCTTCGTCATCCGCAACAGAATTCCATTCGCTCAAGGTGCCTTGCAGGGCTTCTGTAAAGGCGGCATCGATGGGCGGCGCTTTGCGCAGATGTACACCGGCCTGATCAATTTCAAAGACAATCGCATCGCCTTCGCGCAGATTCAGGGCTTCCAAAACCGGCTCTGGAAGGGTAGTCTGGTTATGGTGTATCAATTGACTGCTGGTTTGCATATATTAAATCCCAAGTTAAATTGATAATTCACGTAGGGCGGTTTCGCGACAGCAAACAGCCACATACGCACAACATCGATGACTGTCTGTCGCAGTTGCGGTGGATTGCCTAGCGGCGAATCCACCCTACAAATAATACGTCTTACAGCGTTAAACGTTTCAAAGGTAATTGTATCGCCTACACGCATCCAGGACATACAAAACTGGCTCCGGCTCATTTCGCCGTAAGTTTCTCTAATAATTGGAACGTCAAAGCATCTTGCTCTCCATTAAAATACTTATCAAGGATACGGGCAAATACGGAGTATGGAGCCGCCACACATGCAAACAGTGTCATGGAAGATTTAAGCTTTAGATTATCAGGATAACCAAAGATTTCTGAAATTGATCGCCCTTCAATGGTAAAAACCGCTTCTGCGCATTCCAGCAGCCTTTTTCCAAGAACAGGATGATTTAGGTATTGTCGAGCCTCTTCCAAGCTCTTAATGGCATAGTGTTTTGATGTTGTACTGTGCCCTAAGCCATCAATTTGCGGAAATATATACCACATCCAGTGAGTTCGTTTCCGGCCGTTTCTTAACTCTGCGAGGACGCTGTCATAGATGCTTTCTTGCGCACTCGTGAAACGACTTAAGTCGAAGGTATCGCTTGCGTTTATCATGCTTGGCTCCTTGTTGTTCTACCCAACAGGTTATGATCCAGTTCAAGACCGCCTGTAATACAAAGCCATCACTGTTTTGACGTAATTCTGGGTTTCGGGGTAGGGCGGGATGGAGTGGTTATAACGGATCACCGCATTTTCACCGGCGTTATAGGCGGCAACGGCTAGGTTCAAATTTGAATCAAACATTCTGAGCAAGTCTTTCAAATAATGGGTGCCGCCGTCGATATTCTGGACGGGATTATTCCGGTCAATAACACCATAGCGTCTGGCGGTATCGGGCATTAACTGCATTAAACCGACGGCTCCGGCTGAGGATATTGCTGTTGAATTGTAAGCGGATTCCGCCTGAATAACGGCATGTACCAGCCTAACATCAACCTGATGCCGGTTGGCAGCTTCGGTAATAAGATCGGTGAATTTCTTTTTGTTGGTGCCCATATAGGGCAGGGCGGCGGAATAATTCAGCGCCCTGGTGCGTATGATGCGTTTGTACAGGCTATTTTTAGGTTTATCGGTATAGTAGATGCGGCCGTCATTAGCGATAAATTTATAGATGTCGGCCTGCACCTCGTTTGAGATGAGTAATGTGGTTAAAAAAACGGCAATTCTCATCATTTCTTTCACCTATCGGTCAGGTTTAATAACGATCATAGTTGCGGCTTTGACCGCTCTGTTTCTGGCTTCATCGACAGTTTCAGCGGTAGCTAACGCAACACCCATGCGCCTGTTGGTAAAAGCTTCAGGCTTGCCAAATAATCTAACTTCGCTGGTCGGGACAGACAGCGCCTTTCCCAGCCCTTCGTAAATTACGCCTTGTGCATTCAGGCCGCCTAGTATGACGGCGCTAGCTCCTGTGTTTTGCATGCCGGTATCGACGGGTAAGCCTAAAATGGCTCTGGCGTGCAATTCAAATTCGTTTTGTTTCTGGGTGACCAGGGTCACCATGCCGGTATCATGCGGCCTGGGGCTGACTTCGCTAAACCAGACGGTGTCGCCCTTGATAAACAGTTCAACGCCAAACAATCCGAGTCCGGCGATTTCATTGGTTATTTTAAACGCAATGTCTTGTGACGCTTTTATCGCGGCGGAACTCATGGCTTGCGGTTGCCAACTCTCCCGGTAATCGCCGTTTTCCTGTACATGGCCTATGGGGGCGCAAAAGTGAGTCTCGATTTCGCCGCGTTCATTTTTGGCGCGAACCGTCAACAGGGTGATTTCAAAATCAAAGTCTATTTTTGCTTCAACAATGACCTTGCCGGTATCCACCCGACCGCTGGATTTGGCATAATCCCAGGCTGCTTTAAGCTGATCGGCGCTTTTAACCATCGATTGGCCTTTGCCGGATGATGACATAGTCGGCTTGATAAAGCACGGATAACCGATACCGTCGTCAACCGCCGCTTGCAGTTCATCAAAACTTTGTGCAAACGCGTAGTTCGAGGTGGGGATTTTAAGCTGCTGCGCGGCCAGGGTTCTGATGCCTTCGCGGTTCATGGTCAGTTGAATCGCTCTGGCGTTAGGTACTACTGTACACAGGCCTTCCGCTTCAATGTCAATTAGCGCCTGGGTCGCAATCGCTTCAATTTCCGGGATGATAAAATCCGGCTGTTCCAGCGCAATCAGTTTTTTGACAGCTACCGTGTCGGTCATATCGATCACATGGCTGCGATGCGCGACATGTTGCGCCGGTGCATTCGGATAGCGATCTACGGCAATCACTTCCACGCCGTAGCGTTGCAGGGCAATTGCCAGTTCCTTGCCCAGCTCGCCGCTGCCGAGCAGCAGGGCTTTGGTTGCGCTGTTTGATAATGCGGTGCCTATTTTCATTGTGAATCTGCCAGATAGTTGTCGATGTCTTCTTTGGAAAAGCCGATTTTTTTTGCCACGCGATCGGCGTGGCTGACTCGGGAAATGCCTGCAACCAGTTTATAGGTCGGTGCGTCGTTGGCAAACTCGACCTGTTTTGGCAGGCCTGTGCCCTGGGCGACAAAATGATCGACCAGTTGATGGTTGTGGGTAATTAAAATGGTGCTGTTGCCTTTCCGGTAAAAGCCGTTCAGCACATTCGACGACGATTCCATTTTTTCTTCGAAGGTCGTGCCTTCCGATAATTCATCCAGCACTACCAGGCTTTTAGCGGTTGCGGCCAGAAAAATGTCTTTGGTTCGTTTCAGTTCCGTACCGAATCGTCCTTCCCCGTCATCCAGATGGCTGATTTCAGGCGCCTGATAAAAAATTCGGTCGGCGACGGTCAGTATTGCCGATTTGGCCGGAACATAACAGCCGATTTGCGCCAGCAGCTGGATTTGGGTGACGGTTTTGCAAAAAGCCGTCTTGCCGCCGCTGTTGGGGCCGGTGACCAGCACCAGTTTGTCTTCGTCCAGCACAAAATCATTGCCGACATAATCCGGGTTTTGTTTGCCTAAAACCGGGTTTCTGGCATCGGCCAGATTTATCCGGTGATGCGGCGCGTCAACCAGTTCAGGCAACACCTTGCTCCCGCCGAATGCCTCGGCAAATTTTATAAACGACAGTAATTCATCGAGCTGGCCCAGTGCATCCAAGGTTTCGGCTACTGCCGGGGATTTTTTGAACTCGTTTCTTAGCGGGATAATGCAGCTGTCACGGTCAAAGCCACCGACGATGGGGTAATAAACCAGCAAGAAAGGCACAAAGAAAATCGTTGCGGTCGGTATGGCCTCAACTGAAACCTGGAACATATCGGTGGGGAAAAAATGCGCCAGAGTCCAGACGATTCCAAAAAACAGGCTGATCAGCAGTGGTTTAAATAGCCGGGGTTTAAAAATAATCGCAGGCGAGAACGCCCCCTGCCGTTGTTCCTTGCTTTGAATAGCATTTTCAGTGATATAAACCGGCCCTTCCATCAGCGAATAGGGACGTGACTCAGCAAAGGCTTTGATCTTGTCGAATATGCCTTTTAGGTAGTCGCTTTGAGGGGCTTCCACAGATTGAATCTGATCGACCAGTTCCAACATAAAACGGATGCCGCGTTTATATTGCAGATAGCCGTAACCTTCAATTTCATGCTCTTCTCTGGCGGTACCAAAGGTTCCCAGAAATTCGCCGAACAACAGTAAATAGAAGTTTTTTTCATTGGGTACAGCTTGTTGCACGATCTGTTCAAGCTGTTGTTTGAGTGTTGGATTATTGCGTAGTTCTTCAATGGCGTGCTGTTTGGCCTTAATTTGCTCCAGCTCATTCAGCGGCTGGGCTAAAGAACGAAATAACACGGCTTGTCCGACAATCGTTGCGGCATGATTAACGGCATCGAACAGCTCATCGACTTCAATGGTATTGAAGGTTCTTTGGTCAATAACTCCGTCGCCGGTTTCCAGAGGTTTGCTGGATTTGATGGTCGGCCAGCTGCTATCTTGCCAGTTTTGTAATAGTGTTTGTTTCATCTGTTTCGCCTTTTTTCGTTCCCACACAGGAGCACTCATCTTTAATACACAAGTATTTCCAAGGCCGTCATTCCAGCATGGATTCACGTCAGGCTCCTGCCTGCCGCCCTTCGGGTTAATGCAAATCTGTTCCAGACAGATTTGTGCCGGAATCCAGAACACATGGATGTGAAGCTGTCGACTGGCACTTCGCGTTGATCAAGTACCTGTATAATCGCCAAGTTACCATCCATGGCGCTGGATTCCGGCATCCATGCTGGAATGACGAGCTTTTGGTGTTCCCGCAGACACTTGTGTATAAAGGTGTGCCTTGGAGTGTAGAACCGATGTCTAAATTAACTATCTACAGCTTCTGTTCAAGCAGACTAACTATAGCATCAACATGATTTTCTGAATCATTCAGCGCCGCAATATAACGATATTCCTCGCCGCCGGACTTCATGAAAATAGTCTTGTTCTCCATCGCTATTTCTTCTAGCGTTTCCAGGCAATCCACCGCAAAGCCCGGACAGACGACATCTATTGTTTTAATACCGCGCCCCGGAAGCTCTTTTAACGTGTCCACGCAATAAGGTTTTAGCCATTGCGCCTTGCCAAAACGCGATTGGAACACAATCATCCATTGTTTTTCGTTAATGCCCAATTTCTCGGCGATCAGGGCGGCGGTCTTGTGGCATTGGTGAAAATAAGGATCTCCCCATTTAGTCAGTTGCTCGGGCAAGCCGTGAAAGGACATCAATAACAGCTCGTTTTTACCGTGTTCCCGCCAGCTTTTTTCTATGGATTCGGCAATCGCCTCAATATAGTGACTGTGCTGGTGATAATCGCTGATAAATTGAATGTTGGGCAGATGCCGCCACTGATTGAGTTCCTTAATCACATCATCGTAGATCGATGCTGTGGTGGTCGAAGAATATTGCGGATACAACGGCAGGACGATTAAATTATCAATACCTGCCTTTTTAAATGCCCTTAACTGCTTCGCTATCGAGGGTTCGCCGTAACGCATCACATGCTGGGTAGTGACACCTTTGGCATTGAGTTTATCGGCAACCCGTTCGGTTAATTGCAGTGTCAGAAAAATTAACGGTGAACCTTTTTCATGCCAGATATTGCGATAGGCTTTTGCCGATTTGCGGGGACGAAAAGGTAACACAAAAAAATGCAGTATCACCCACCACAACGGCCTGGGCAGGTTGACGACGCGCGGATCCCAAAGAAACGCCTTAAGAAACCGCCTGACCGCTGACGTTGTCGGTGCAGTCGGCGAACCCAGATTCGCCAGTAATACGCCGGTTTTTTTTGCTGCCATTAGTTCGGCTTCGCTCACCACAGGGTTAGGTGTGTCGGCTGATCAGATTTAAAAATTCCGAGCGGGTGCTAATATCTTTACGGAAAATTCCGGTCATCACTGAAGTAGTCATCACCGAGTTTTGTTTTTCAACACCACGCATCATCATGCACAAATGCTTGGCTTCAATAACCACTGCCACACCTCTGGCACCGGTTGCAAGTTCAATCGCGTCGGCTATTTGTTTGGTCAGTTTTTCCTGGATTTGCAGGCGGCGTGCGTACATATCAATAACGCGAGCCACTTTGGACAAGCCCATCACCTTGCCGCGCGGCAAATAACCCACATGACATTTGCCGATAAACGGCAGTAAATGGTGTTCACATAAAGAATACAGTTCAATATCCTTCACAATAACCATGTCTTCGGTGTCAGCCGTAAAAATAGCGCCATTAAGCACTTCTTCCAGGTTTTTTTCGTAGCCGTTGTTTAAAAATTTGAACGCCTTGGCCGCGCGTTTTGGCGTATCGATCAGACCTTCGCGACTTAAATCTTCACCGACTGCTTCGATAATCTTGGCAAAATGCTCTTCCATAGTTTTAATCCCAGTTATAAAAATAGCTGGTCAGTATACAGCATGGTGTTGTGAATTTTAAAGCTTCCGCTCC
>CAZAUB010000003.1:22737-24718 GCA_964488195.1 uncultured Methylobacter sp.
GCCCCCGGCTCGCCATGAAAAAGTCCTAAAATATGCCGGGATATACTGTTTAAACGGACGCCATCTTCCAGCTGCTCTTTAATATAGGGAATTAACAAACGCATAATCATTTCCCGCGACCGGGGCTCTTTGGACTCGCCATAAAACCGCCGGTCGACATCGGCCAATAAATAAGGGTTGTGATAAGCCTCCCGGCCAACCATGACGCCATCAACATACTTCAAGACATCTTCGGCTTGATCCGATGTGGTGATGCCGCCGTTCAGGATGATTTCCAGTTGCGGAAAGTCCCGTTTTATTTGATAGGCCATATCGTAGCGTAACGGTGGAATATCGCGGTTTTGCTTGGGTGACAAACCGCTTAACCAAGCTTTTCTGGCATGGATAATAAATGTTTCGCAACCGGCATCGGCAACTGTCGATACAAAATGCGCCAACTCTTGATAAGAATCGCGCTGATCAATGCCGATTCTCGATTTGACCGTGACCGGAATTGAAACCGCCTGAGCCATCGCAGCAACACACTTGGCGACCAGCTCGGGTTCGGCCATCAGGCAAGCGCCAAAACGGCCATTTTGAACCCGGTCGCTGGGACAGCCGACATTCAAATTTACCTCGTCATAGCCATAATCTTCAACCATCTTTGCACAGATGGCCAGCTCCCGTGGGTTACTGCCGCCCAATTGAAATGCAACCGGATTCTCGGCTGCATTAAATTGCAAAAACCGGTGGTGATCGCCATGAATCAACGCGCCGGTAGTCACCATCTCAGTATATAAAAACGCGTGTTGTGAAATCAGCCGATGGAAATAACGACAGTGCCTATCAGTCCAATCCAGCATCGGGGCAACGCAGAATTTTCTGCTGGGATCAGAAGCTTTATTTTTGTGACTGTTCAATGTCTTGTTAGGTGGTGGAGTTATACGTCAAGCGGGGCGGGGTTTGCAACCCCGCTCCTAACGTTTTCGCGATACCTAAGCAAAGTGTTTGCTTTTAATCAACGCGAAACGTTTCGGACGGGGCAACATGCCCCGTCCGGCTTATAGTCAAAAACGTGGTGTTTAGAGTCATAAATTTCAAAGCAAGCTTTGAACTCCGGCATCTAAGTTTTTTGGAGTATTGTAGGGGCGACCGGCCGGTCGCCCTACGGTAATTCAAAGTCGGCTTAACAATTTAAAGGCGTGAGCAGTTACCTACTGGTTAAAAATGCTGATCGCTTGCACTTATGAGTTGAATCTTAGGCTCATTGATAGACTGTAATGAGCCAACAATACTACTGTCCAATCGGTTGATTGAAGACGACACAAGAATATCGTAGTTCATGCCTAACGCAGTCATTTTGTTACAGGCCTGACGATAGGCTTTTATTGCCAGTGCATCGGGAGCGATGATAACAATATCAACATCTGAGTGCCCATGAAATTGTGCTGTCGCGTAGGAGCCAAACAAATACACAGGATAAGCAAAGTCTTTAAACGCCTGTTTAAGATAGGCCTGCACACTGTTCATTTTTTTTGCCCTGGCTAGCTGAATCAGATTAGTTGCATTCATAAACTTTCTCCAGAATCAGCAAGGTTTGGCTTAAAGTGTCCACAGCGGATAGCGCTTGTTTTTTGGTAATGACATCAACGGGGGCGTCGCAAGCCGATGGGTAGCGGGCGATAGTGTTGTACTGGCTTAACTCTTTAAATAAATCGATGATCTCGTCATCAAACAAGACGACCGCAAGAACCTTGTTACAATCTTTAGCGAGTTCATGGACTGAATGCGAGTGTCTAAAAGCTTGGCCTGCGTCGCTAAGAACAAACTTTAACAACTTCTCAACAGCTTGCTGGGTATGGTAGCAGACGCCATCCCATTTGTTTGAGGCCTGCAATATCTTAGCCATTTCAAAATCATTCAGGCTTTGTCTTAACCATGCATACTGAGCGCCGTCTTGAGAGGCGAGTTGCGTTAAAAAATCAGTGTTCATAGTTGCCCC
>CAZAUB010000004.1:0-2147 GCA_964488195.1 uncultured Methylobacter sp.
AGCTATCGTCTTTCGTGTTCTTGATTGCAGGCGTAACCCAAATAAGCTTCGTAAAATTTTTGAAGAAATGGGTTAGTTTGTAGAGTGGTTTCACTTCGTGCTTTAACGGGGCGCGTAGCAAACCGCCAATCAGCGCAGAACGCCGACATCAGTCTGCCGAAGTTTGAGGTTGATTGCCTGTCGGTGAATCCCCTTACAGCGTTAACGTTGAATGGAAAACCCTATGTTTATACCTTTTAAAAATGAGATGGATTTTGAAATATTTTGTTGTGACTTCGCAAAAGAAAAATATGGCGATTATGACGCTCAAAAGTATGGAAGAAGAGGGCAGAAACAATGGGGTGTTGACATCAAGGCAACCGACCGGAAAGGGGGAAATGAAAAAATCGTCATTCAATGCAAGTACAAATACCCTCCTTCTAACAAACAGCAGCCCTCTATTAAGAAGGAAATTGAAGAAGAATTTAAGGCCGCAATAAGTAAGCACGACTTTGATATTTTTATTTATGCTTCGAATATCAAAACAGATACGAGCCTACAGGGTTTTGCGGAAAACCTTTCAGCGACACATCAAAAGGATATTCGTATATGGTTTCTGGATGATATAGAAATAGAAGCAGAAATCAAATTGTATCCCAGGCTTGTCAGAATTTACGCTGAAGGTGGGTTTAGGGATACCGTCCGGTTGATAGATAAAGACTTCATAGACGATTTGAATTATTTGCTGGAGCAGGGAAAAGGCGATGCCGATGTATTCCATTTTTATTCAGGTCTCTTTGCAAACAACAGCCAATGGATTGGAGTATTAAAAGGACTTGATGCTCCGAGAACCTGTAGAAACGAGATAGACAACGCCGTTGAAAAACTGTTTCCCCAGCCTTATTTGGATACCAAGGTCGCGGCGGTGGTATATGGAGAGGGTGGAAGTGGCAAGTCTACTCTTTTGAGGCGCATCGCCATCGATTATGCACAGAACAAAAACTACTTTAACTGGTGGATAGAGGATATCTCCGACTTTTTAAGTTACGATGCGTATTCCGTCACTGAAAACAGAGACCAGCGCCATGTGATTTTTATTGATGATTGGTACAGGAATGTCCGAGATGCAACAGACAGGACATTTTTCAATTGGCTGAAAGAGCAAAACAACGTCCTGGTCCTGATAGGAGACCGGAAAATCAATTCTAAATATACGGAATACATCTACCATGGCGCAGAGTTCCAGCTATCTCCTGCTGAAAATGACGCTATTCTAACCCATATTACTACGGTTTCAGAACCCCACAATGAAATAATCCAGGAGATAAGAAGGGAAGAAAACCTGTTGGAAAAGACTTCCATCTCTATCATTTTGTTCGTGATTTCCCATCTGCTGAAAGACCGGAATCAAGCCCTTGATTTGGATTTGAAAAATGGTGTCAAGACCAAATTTCAGAAGATTATTGCCAAAAAATTGTTGGATTTAGAGAGCGATGAGAAATACCGTGGCCTAGGCAAAGCCCTTTTCCTGTTTGCCCAAATTTATGCCTCTCCCAAAATGAACTACGCAGTTTTTACGGAAGACTTCTTCCTGAAAACAGCTGCTTTCTTAGCCGAGAATGCCTCTCTAATAGCAAGGATTACGGCAAACGGATCATATCCAGAACAAGTCAATGCTTTGGTTTACAAAAGAACCGTATCGTCCAGAAAGGGAGGGCTATTACATTTTATTCATTTCAATCATGACGTGCTGGCGGAAGAAGGCATTATATATGCGGCGGATTATTATGAGAAACTCAGATTGGAGCTTCCCCTTGATTTGTTCGATTTGGAGGGCTTGCTGAATTATTTAATCATACATGGCAATCCCGACAGCGCCCTGATGTTGTGGATATGGTTGTACACGGACAAGTACCCCAAAACGGATGATGTCACAATTAATAAGCTTTTTAATATTTTTCAAAAAGGTATTGATTCTGTTGTTGGTGCTCTATTTTATCATCTCATAAATACAGTCGGTTCATTTGAAAACAAAAAGAAAATCTGTCTTTATGTTTTAGACCAACCGGACTTTTTCAAACTGCCTGAAGCGATTGTTAGCACCGCCATGAAGCTGGTGGGAAAGGAGGCGGCGAAAACGGCTGCGAACACTATCCTTGCTCAACCGG
>CAZAUB010000004.1:2247-6068 GCA_964488195.1 uncultured Methylobacter sp.
GCACCGCCATGAAGCTGGTGGAAAAAAAGGCGGCAAAAATGGCTGCGAACATTATCCTTGCTCAACCGGATTTTTTTAAACAACCTCATCAGATTGTTGGCACCGCCATGAAGCTGGTGGAAAAAAAGGCGGCAAAAATGGCTGCGAACATCATCCTTGCCCAACCGGACTTTTTTAAGCTGCCTTTCGAAATTGTCAGCACCGCCATGAAGCTGGTGGAAAAAAAGGCGGCAAAAATGGCTGCGAACATTATCCTTGCTCAACCGGATTTTTTTAAACAACCTCATCAGATTGTTGGCACCGCCATGAAGCTGGTGGAAAAGGAGGCGGCAAAAACGGTTGCGAACACCATCCTTGCCCAACCGGACTTTTTTAAACTGCCTTCCGAGATTGTCAGCACCGCCATGAAGCTGGTGGAAAAGGAGGCGGCGAAAACGGCTGCGAACACTATCCTTGCTCAACCGGACTTTTTTAAATTGCCTGATCAGATTGTCAGCACCGCCATGAAGCTGGTGGAAAAGGAGGCGGCGAAAACGGCTGCGAACACTATCCTTGCTCAACCGGACTTTTTTAAACAACCTCATCAGATTGTCGGCACCGCCATGAAGTTGGTGGAAAAAGATGAGGCAATAACTGCGGGAAGGAAAATATTCGCCAATAGACAAAATGTAAATACCTTTATAGTCTTTTCCGCCATAAAATCGCTCCTTCATTCCACTGAAAAAAATGATTCGGATTTAATAAAGACGGTGGTTGATGAAATCAATAATGAGCTTAGATATAAGTCCAAGGCTTATGACAAATTACATTTTGACTTACTATATCTTCCTCTATTTAACATCAGGGAACATCAGGAAAGGGCATTACAGATTATCCAGGGATATAAACCTAGCTCTAACAGGAATTCAAAATATAATGTATACCAAATACTAAATTGCTACACCGAATACCCGGAAATAAAGTGTTTTCAACAAGAAATAAAAATGCTCTGCCAGAACATTCTGTTGCGTTGCATAGACGATATTGAATATCAATACAAAGACCATCCCCGTGAACTAATGTTTGGTCATATAACCTTGGCATTGCAACATCCTGAGTTGCGTACACTGGCACTTGAGAAGGTAAAAGATTTGGTAAACTACGCCAAGCGGAACAGTGATTTTAAACAAAGCAGCTTTTTTGAGCGGATAAACAACTTTGGTTTGGAATAATTCTATTGGTACCGTTTTGGCCTAAAGCCAAGCCTTGTGGGGTACGTTACGCGTATCTCAGGAGCTGTAGGGCTCAATATGCACCTTTCCATTTAAAGATTAAGCTTGTCCACCGGTCCTGGGTACTTCGCCAGCAAAGCATCCGCTGTCAGCAAGGTGATTCCCTAGCAAAGGTTGCCTGTGCAACGAGGATGTGGTCGAAACTGTCGATAAAAACAGAGTGTTCACTGTTAATAGCCAATTCTTGATGACTGTTGTCCAGCAGTCCTCGGAGTACCACTTCTGCTATGGCAAGACTTGTGGCCTAATTTGATATTAGCTCCATGGCTTCTGGATCCCGGCAATCCCTGCCGAGATGACGCGTTGAGTAAATACCTATGTATTCAAAGAATAGGTATGGGGAATAGTCTTCTGAAAAACGCATTTTTAATCACCCCCTATCCCCTATAGGGCTGGGATTTATAAGCCGCTCTTTGCTGTTGCAACTCTGATCAATTCATCCACTTCATTTGTTGTAGCAGCAAATTCTTCAGCGGGTGCGGAATATTCCGCAACCCCAACAGCCGCTTCAACAACCAGTCCGGGCGCTTTAACGCGTTCTGAAATTTCATTTTTAATCTGCGCCGCTATTTGCTCGGCTTTTTTCAATGGCGAACCCGGCATCGCAATAAGAAAATCTTGTTCACCCATTCTTGCTGCAATATCGACGCCCGCCCTGATGTCTTCTTTAACGCAATCGGCCACGCCGCGTAATATGGCGTCCATTTCATGATCAGGTAAATTATTATTCCTGGTTTTAAAGCCCTTTAAGCTGATAAGAAGAATAGAAAAAGGAAAGCCGTTGCGTTTGGAGTTCTCGACTTTTTCCTTTAACCGGCCCAGCATGGTGTCTTTGGTCATTAACTGGGTTAGCGGGTCTAAGGGGATATGCTCTCTATCCCATGTTTCCTGGGCTTCCAGCCGAAGCACGTTGATAATGCCTAATGAGCAGGCCAGTAATAATCCAAGTATCCAGGTGAAATACCACATAGCAATCTCCTAATAAGCCGTATGATCGTTTTGTTGAATGTGTTCCAGCGTGATTTTGCCGCGTAACACACGAAACACCCAAGTGGTGTAAGCAACAACGATGGGTAAAAAAATCACCGTTACCCCGAACATGATTTTTAATGTGGTGAGGCTGGAACTGGCGTCCCATACGGTCAAAGAACTGTTTAAGGCTGAACTTGATGGTATCAGGAACGGAAACATCGACACGCCCGCCGTTAAAATAACTGAAGCCAAGGTTAATGAACTGGTTATAAATGCCAGACCTGTGCGGTCAGCTTTTGACAGCGCTATGGTTATAGCTCCTGCAATAAAGGCCAGTCCGGGAATAATCCACAACACCGGACAATGCGCATAGTTGTCCAGCCATAATCCCGGTTCTTTAGAAACTATTTTTGCCAATGGGTTGGAAGGCGCGTTAGGGAGAATTTCACTGCTGATATGGTAACCGTCGATATTGGCAATCCAGAGGCCGGCCAATGCAAAAATGGCCAGCGTTATGATTGCAGAAACAGGGACTACCTAGGCGGGACGGGATTTGTAACCCCGTTCCAAACGTTTTAACACTGCTGCTATCTTTGAACTATACGAAGAAACCCTGCGGACGGGGCAACATGCCCCATCAGGCTGAAGTTCAAAACAAAAGCATTTAAGCCGCCATGATGCAATTGTTCTTCTATGGCATGGGCAAGCGTTGATTTCGGAGCCCGGAGAGACCGGTAAACCAGCGGATTGCCGATTTATGCAAATTTTCCTGTTCGCGGCGTTGCCGGGTGGCCGTGGCGGGTGCCATCCGGCATTGGTGCTTTTGTCTAGTTGCTTATTCCTAAATGGTTTCGCATGGTTAGTTGAATGATATTGTCTTTATTCTGTCAGCGCAAAGCCGATTTTAACGGTGACCTGCCAATGTGCGATTTTGCCGTTTTCGATGTGTCCACGGGTTTCGACAACTTCAAACCAGCGCATGTCATGGATAGTTTTTGATGCCTTACTGACGGCATTTTCGATAGCTTCCTGAATGCCGACGGTTGATGAACCGGTTAGTTCTATTTTTTTGTAAACATGCTCAGTCATGATCTTTCCTTTTGTTGTGTGTAATAAAAATCCAGCTCTTGCAGACGTTCCGGAGTGCCTATGTCCATCCAGAAGCCGTTCATTTTTTGCCCTGAAACCCGGCCGCTTGCTATGGCTAGTCGTAACAAAGGCGCCAGTTTGCTGGGGCCTTTGGGTATGCTGTCGAACAGTTCAGCGCGATACAGTCCGATACCGCTGAAGGTGAGTTGTTCGGTGCTGTTTGAAACGACCAATCCGGTCTTATTCAGGCCGAAGTCACCCCGTGTATTATGCACAGGATTATCGACCAGAACCAGATGAGCCAAATCAACCGTCAGGCTTTTGAGTTCGGCAAAAGGAAAGTCTGTGGCTATATCGCCATTGACCACCAAAAACACCTCGTCGCCTAATAAAGGCAGGGCGTTAATAATGCCGCCCGCCGTTTCCAGCGCTTGTTCGCCTTCGGGCGAATAGCTTATGTTTGCGCCGAACTGATGGCCGTTACCCAGC
>CAZAUB010000004.1:6168-19326 GCA_964488195.1 uncultured Methylobacter sp.
TTGGACTTGCCGTCTCTCAAGTGCAGGCGGGAAAAAATACCGATGGCTTTAAGGTGGCGCTGTAGCCCCATCAGGTCGAACCAGCGTTTAAACTGGGTCGGGCTGCAATCAATGAGGCCTGCTTGCTGGAGCCGCTCAAAATAGTGTGTTCGCCATTGCTCAACTTGTTGTTCAGGCCAAGCGATATAACAATCGCGTAATAATGACACCAGATCGTAGGTAATAGGGCCAATGACGGCATCCTGGAAATCGATGACCCCCGGTGAGTCGCTGTCTAAAACCATCAAGTTGCGGGAATGGTAATCCCGGTGTACGCAGGTACTTGGCTGCTCCAGGGCCGATGCCACAAGGATGGTGCGAACTGTCTCCCAAACGGGTGCGGGAATTTGAATGTCCAATAACTGACCTAAAAACCATTTGTCAAAAATAGCCAGTTCCCTGTGCAGGAGTGGTTGGTCATAGCAGGGCAGGCCGGAGTTTTGTACAGGCGTTTGGGTTTGTAGTTTGAATAAGCTATCGATAGCGGTTTGATATAAATCGGCAGCAGTGCTCGTATTAAGCTGATCCAGAAAACATTGGTTACCAAAATCCTCCAGCAGTAAGAATCCGTCAGTCAGGTTTTGTTGGAAAATGCTTGGGACGTTGACCTGGGACCTTGCCAGCAGCTTGGCAACTCTAATGAAGGGCTCAATGTTCTCTTTGGTCGGCGGGGCATCCATGACAATGAATTGTCCGCCGGGAGTTGTTACCCTAAAGTAACGCCGGAAACTGGCGTCGCTGGAAGCGGGTTCGCAATGGGTGATGGTGAGCAATAGATCATTCTCAAGCCAGTCGAACATCGATATTGTTCTTAAATCTTCAGGTATCATGATGTTTAGGATAGATTAGTATAATGCTGCGGTAGTGGGGTAAAATAAGCGTCCGGCATTCTATTCGATTTATGATCCATTACGCTACTAAACTTATACCCTCTATGCGCCGCCGTTTATTCCTGCTTTTTTTACCTTCTTTTTATGCGCCTGTCAGTATTGCTAATGAGGCGCTTTGGAATTGTGCGCAAAACAAGGATAGTAAAGAGTGGGTTTGCGTGGGCGAAAAAAAAACTGCGGATAAAACCAGCGCGATAAAAACTCCTGCTAAAGCTCAGGAGAGCCCTGTTAAAGACGTGCAGCCGACACCCGTCGAGGCTGTTGACCAATCCGCCGGGAGCGGATTGGCACGCAAAGCGCCCGAAGGGGCACGGGCAAGGACAGCCCGTGATGAAAATACTCAGCCGACTGTGTCAAAGCCTGAGCGCGCCATGCCCCAGCCTGCCCCTGCTGAGAACGCCGAGATGGAACCCATTGCGCCCAAACTCCCAGCTAGCGCCAAGATTGATAAAGACGCCCGGCAAGTTAGCGTAGAATCTAAGCCAGTCGCCCAGTCACCAGCCGATTCCGACTCAAAAAAGCTGCTTCAAACTGATGCCAATCGTCCAGGCTGGACCTGCGATGCCAAGGCGGCGGATAAAAATTGGAATTGTAAGCTGGCCGGTGCCGATCCTAAGGGGCAGACGCGGATTATTGAATCATCTGACCCCGGTATAAGTTTGCTCACTCCGGCGTTTGACCATAATGAAGAGCAAACCTTCAGTAATCTTAAATCGCAACTGAAATATGATCCCTGGCTAAACTGCGCTGCGCCCAAAGGTAAAAAGCCTGGCTTTGTGCCTGGAAAGGATTTGAGAGACACGACGCCGCTGGACATCAATTCCGATTATGCGGAAATCTTCGACAATGAAATTTACAGTTATGTCGGTAATGTTGAAATGACCCGCGCCGATCAGCGTTCAGTCTCTAAAAAAGCGAGTTATGACAATGTTTCGGAGACATTGGATTTACAGGGTAGTGTTTATTACAGCGAAGATGAATTGGCGTTGCACAGTGAATCTGCATCCCTTAATTTGGCGTCCGATCAGGTCAAACTGAGGGACGCCCTGTTTATTTCTCCGGCTGCGCCGCTCAGAGGCCGGGCGAAAACGATTTACCGGGAGAATAGCTTTCTGACGCGATATAAAACGGTTGCTTATACCAGTTGCCGTCCCGGTAATCAGGACTGGGTTGTGCATGCGAGTGAGCTGAAGATGAATAAAGCCACCGGTCAAGGCGCCGCTAAGAATGCCTGGCTGGAGTTTAAAGGTAACCCCGTGCTTTATTCGCCTTATATGTCTTTTCCGATCGATGACAGACGGCTTTCCGGTTTTCTTGCTCCTGCATTTGGCAGTACGAAACGGGGCGGGCTGACTTTTTCAGTCCCCTATTACTGGAATATTGCTCCAAACTATGATGCGACATTAAATCCTCGCTACTTGTCAAACAGAGGCGTCGTATTGGGCGGTAATATGCGTTATTTGATGGAGAAGGCAACAGGAAAAATTAGTTTGGATTTTCTGCCCCATGACAGTCTGCTTAATAAGTCCCGGTATTTTGCATCGATTAAGAATACCAGCCAACTGTCGTCCCATATCAGTTCAAATATGGATTTGAACACTGTGTCGGATCGAGACTATTTTTCTGATTTGGGCAATGCGCTAAGTATGGCAACTTACAGTAGTTACCTGTTAAGTCAGGCTAATCTGGGTTATGTAAATAATGGGGTTTCTTTGAACGGCCATGTTGACAATTATGAGTCGATTGGCATAGCGACAACCAATACGGAGGTGTCAACGGTATTGCCATTGCCATATCGGAGGTTACCTCAAGTTACTCTGGGTTTGAACCATGCATTCGACTTTATGCCGTTGAATACCTCAATGGGCGCTGAATATGTGTATTTTCAGCATGATACATCAACAAATGCACAGCGCACCAATGTCAGGCCGTCAGTCAGTTTGCCGCTGCAAACGGCCAGTGCTTTTTTAACCCCCAACCTTTCCTTGCAGCATACCCAGTATTTGTATAACGATCCCAAAGGAGGCCCATTAGCTTTGGATAATGCGTCAAGAACCTTGCCTATTTTTTCTACGAATACCGGGCTGTATCTGGAAAAAGACCTGAATTTTTCCAATCGATCCTATCTGCATACGCTTGAGCCCAAGCTGTTTTATTTGTATATTCCAGAGAAAGATCAGAGCAATATCTCCATATTCGACACCTCGTTGTATGATTTTTCCTTCAATAGTATGTTTTTGGAAAACCGTTTCAGCGGCACAGACAGGGTGCAGGATGCCAACCAGCTGACGGCAGCCTTAACAACGCGTCTGGTGGATGCCAAGTCCGGCAAGGAAAAGCTAAATCTCAGTGTAGGTCAGATTATTTATTTTCAGGATAGAAATGTCACTTTAGGGGGAGCCCCGGAAACAAACAAATTATCACCGTTGGTGGCCGAGATGAGTAACGCATTGACGGATCATGTTTCGGTTAGTTCGGGTGCGCAATGGGATCCTTATATAAAGGACTTCGTCAGATTTAAAGCAGGACTGCATTATCTTAATCAGCCTGATAGTAATAAGCCCGGTGAGATTTTTAATGTCGGCTATCGTTATAGAAGAAAAGCGCAGATTCTGCAGGACATTATTCAAAGCGACGTTAACTTTCACTGGCCGGTTTATAACGATTGGTCTGCGGTTGGGCGTTGGACGTACTCATTGCTGAATGATTCAACGAATGAAAGTTTTTTTGGCCTGGAAAAAGAAAATTGTTGTTGGACTTTTCGTGTTATTGGACGGCGCTGGATTAACAGCGTAACTCTTATAGATCCTAATACTGGGGTCGACTCAACGACTGGTGATGCTGTAGGCATAAGCCAGACCGGTGTGTTTTTTCAGGTAGAACTGAAAGGACTGAGCGGCGTTGGCGAGAAACTGGATCAGTTTTTTGAAAAGCAAATTTATGGTTATCGGGCACCGCAAAAATGATCAAACCAGAAAATACCAAAAGAGCCATAGTAATTGCGCTGCTGTGTAATTTATTGTTCGGCAGCTTTTTAGTACACGCCGAAGTGCTTGATACCATTATCGCCGTGGTTGAAGATGACGTCATCCTTGAGCGGGAATTACAAAAAGAAGTGGCTGTCATCGAGCAAAGAATGCAGCAAAGCAGAACTGCGCTTCCGCCTACTTATGTGCTGCGTAAACAAGTGCTGGAAAAAATGATTGTTGATAAGCTCCAGAGGCAGTTAGCGGAAAAGGCCGGAATTACAGTCAGCGAAGAAATGCTCAACAGTTCGACCGCAGATATAGCCCGAAGAAATAATATGGATGTGGAACAATTCAGGGCAGAACTGGAAGGACAGGGCATGAGCTATCAAAGCTTTCTGGATAATATGCGTAATGAAATCATTATTAATCAATTACGCGGCAGGGAGATAGGTGGACGCATTAAGGTGACCGACCGGGAGGTTGAACACTACATGGAAACCCAGGATAAAATTGGCGAGGAGTCTACGCAGTATCATCTGGGCCATATATTGATTGCGGTTAAAGAAGGCGCATCATCGACAGAGATACAACAAGCGATCAGTAAAGCTGATGATTTAGTCAAGAAACTGCGAGTAGGGCAAGATTTTAGCCAGACAGCGATAAGCAATTCAGATGACGCCAATGCCCTCAAGGGCGGTGATTTGGGTTGGCGTACCACGAGTGAAATACCAACCCTGTTTGTTAATGAAATCCATCAAATGAAACAGGGCGATGTGTCCGAACCTATACGCAGCCCGAGCGGTTTTCATATTATTAAAATGTTGGAGCTGAAAGGCACGGATAATCACATGATTATCAAAACCAAAGTTCGGCATATTTTAGTCAAAACCAATGAGTTGGTTGATGATGCCGAGGCAAAAAAACGCTTGTTGGCATTAAAAGTCCGTATTGCAGATGGTGACGATTTTGCGGCATTAGCGCGGGCACATTCAGATGATAAAGGTTCTGCATTAAAAGGCGGTTCACTTGACTGGGTAGGTCCTGGCGATTTGGTTAAGCCGTTTGAAGAAGCCATGCTGAAACTTGGCATTAACGAAGTGAGCGATCCTGTACAGACGCAGTTTGGCTGGCACATCATTCAGATTTTGGGTCGGGAAAATAAGGACGATAGTAGCGAGTTTAAAAAGAACCTGGTGCGGGATGCTATTCGTAAGCGGAAAATTGAAGAAGAAACAGAGCTCTGGGTGCGCAGATTGCGCGACGAGGCTTTTGTGGAAATTTATCAGGATAGACTTTGAAACAGTGCAGTGCGGCTAACCCTTCAAGATCAGGATGAACAGCAATAATAAATACGACTGCATGGATGCAGGAGGTACGACTCCAAGGATAGGGGAGGTAGAGTATTGTAGGGGCGAATTCATTCGCTCTGGGCGACCAAAGTCGCCCCTACATGACTTAAGACCGGCGGTTGCCCAACCGGGCATTAAAATGGTTCGTTATCGTTTGGACGTAGGGTGTAAACATCAGGTCACCTTAGAAGAACTTAAAAAAGTATTGATTGAAGAGTCTGGCGTCGATAAAAACAATATTAACAATATTAATATTCAAGGTGATTACACGCTTGTTGAGTTGCCTGATGAAATGCCTCAGGATATATTCCTGCATTTAAAATCGGTAGAAATTAAGCAACATAGACTGGATATAAAACGGGTAAAAGCACGTAATAATAAACGTGGCAACAACCATAGCCGCCGTGGGAGGCAACGTACACCCCCAGTCTGACAATGGCGATTCTGTGATCAGGTCAGTGACAGTTAATCTGGTCGAATCGATACAAGGATTAATCGCCAACGTAGGGATTCCAGCGCATTTCTTCTCCAAAAGTAGACATCGGGCCGTGACCGGGAATAAAAGTAAACTGTTCACCCAAGGGCCACAGATTGTTTTTGATCGAATCAATCAAAGTATTGAAATCTCCTTTTGGCAAATCGGTTCGGCCGATTGAACCTTTAAATAACACATCGCCGACGATGGCCAGTTTCGTGTTGCGGTGAACAAAAACCACATGTCCCGGTGTATGGCCCGGGCAGTGAAAAACATCCAGAGCTTCTTCGCCAACCTTAACAATATCACCCTGGCTTAACCAGCGTGACGGCGTAAATGATTCGCAGGTTGGGAAACGAAAAGTCTGGCATTGCGTAGGAATGGCGTCAATCCAGAATTGGTCGTCTTGATGAGGCCCTATAACAGGAATGGACAACAGGGCCGCCAGTTCCGCAGTAGCGCCGATATGATCAAGATGTCCGTGGGTGATCAAGATGGATTCGGGTGACACCTTTTCCCTGTCGATGGCTTTTAGAATCATGTCAATATCGCCGCCGGGATCGACGATGGCGGCTTTTTGGGTTTGTTCGCAAATCAGCAGTGAACAGTTCTGCTGATAAGCGGTAACGGGAATAATACAAAATCGCATAGGCAAGTGAAGACAAAAAACAAATTCTATCATTAAATATAGAAAACCACCTTAACCGTAAAACGCATGAGTTTTACGGTGTGTTAACGACATCTTGTTTAACTATAATGACAAACATCCAATACATAAACACCCCTGATCAACTGGCTAAACTGTGTGAACAGATAAAAAAAGAACCCTGGCTGGCCCTTGATACGGAGTTCTTGCGGGAAAAAACCTATTATCCGAAGTTTTGCCTGCTGCAAATAGCAACGCCGGAATGGGTGGCATGCGTTGATCCCATAGCATTACCCTCTCTGGGCATCCTATTTGAAGCCCTATACAGCCCATCCATCGTCAAAGTGTTTCATTCCTGCAGGCAGGATTTGGAAATCTTTTATCAACTCACCGGAAAATTGCCCGAGCCGCTTTTTGACACCCAAATCGCTGCACCGTTGCTGGGTTTTCAGGAGAATCCGGGATATGCGATGCTGGTTTCCAGTCTGTTAAATGTGAATTTAAACAAGGCGCATACCCGGGCGGATTGGAGCAAGCGGCCGCTCATTGATGCAGAAATTCAATATGCTGCGGATGATGTGATTTATTTATGCAAGATTTATCAAATGATGTTGCAGAAATTAGCCGAACTGGGGCGGGTCGATTGGCTGGGACGTGACTTTGCTGAACTGACAAATCTGGATCTTTATGAGGTAAAGCCTGAAAAAGCCTGGTTGAAAATTAAAGGCAAAAACAAGCTGACCGGCAGACAATTAGCAATCGTTCAAACCTTGGCCGAATGGCGGGAAAAAACCGCGCAGTCTGAAGATCGTCCCAAGAGTTGGCTGTTACGTGATGAGATGCTGTTCGATCTGGCCAAGCTGCAACCGGAAACGGTGACTGAATTAGCTAATGTTCGCGGTATTAATGAGCGCTCGGTTAATCGTTACGGTGCAGAACTGTGTCAATTAATTACGGCTGCCAAGGATCGTGCGCCGATACCCTTGAATGAAAAAGGTCGGCCCGCTAAAAAAACTCAGCAACAGGAAGCGATACTGGATATTTTAACGGCGCTGGTCAGAGTTCGTGCTGAAGAGAACTCGTTAAATCCCGTTATTCTTGCGACACGTAAAGACTTGGAAGTGCTGTTGTTCGATGACGATGATGAGTGTCCACTGTTGCACGGCTGGCGTTTTAAAATGGCCGGCAGGGAATTAGTAGGCCTGTTAAAAGGGGAGTTATTACTCGGGATTGAGGCTGACAGACTGGCTATTATTGAAAATTAAGGCTTGTGTGTTAGCCGCCGATTTAAATCAGGCATGGACGTGGAACGTTGCAATAACCTGAAAACCGATGTTCATCAAATAGTTTTGTATTTATCTGGAGGCTCATCCCGAGGTTACCGTCGATGTAAGCGCTTATACCGATACGGTTGGTAATACGACAAGCAATCAAAGCCTATCAGATAAAAGGGCTTCCTTTGTCAGGCAAATGCTGATAAAGCATGGTGCCAAGGTGGAACAGTTGAATATAAAAACCTTGGGTGAAGCTCATGGGCCGGATAACACTCGTGATCAGCATCATCGGGTAGTATCCATGGTTGCCGTTCATCCTGCTTATGCCGATTGTCCTGATTTGAAATAACCATCATCTAGGCTCCCTGTAGGCTACAGGGGAGCAGCTTTAGATTAAATCATCACTAGCCATAGTCGTCAGTAAGAGCAAAAAAACAGCTCGATAATAAAAACCGACGCTGAAATTTATCCGACTTGTTTCCTCATATTGTATTTTAACACGCTAAGCTGGTGCTTGTAGCGGCTGGTTGTCATATAATGCGCGTTTTAGTTTTTTATGTTCCCACAAGGTAAGTTAATATGAAGAAAATCACTTTATTTGTTTCACTTTTGCTGTTCTTTTTTACCTCAATAGCCAACGCTCATGGCCCTGTGCGTCAAAAAGCCGAACAGAAAATCACCATCAACGCGCCTGCTGAAAAAGTCTGGGCTCTTATTAAAGAGTATGGCGATATGTCCTGGCATCCCGATATTTTTAACACAACGGTTAAGGGCGGCAATACGAAAGGCGCAGTTCGTGTTTTGACCTTAAAAGACGGCGGCACAATTACCGAAGAATTAAAAAAGTATGACGACAAGAAAATGTCTTATGCCTATAAAATTACTGAAATGAGTTCATCTAAAACCATTACTCATGCCGGTGCTGAAGAAAAAGTCCCTGCGTTACCCGTAAATGATTACGCTGCAAGCATTGAATTAGCCGATAAAGGCGGCAAGACTGAAGTTTCCTGGAAAGCCGGTTACTACCGTGCCTACATGAACAATAATCCACCGGAAGAAATGAACGAAGAAGCCGCTAACACCACAGTAAAAGCTATCTTGGAAACAGGATTGATTAACTTGAAAGCCTTGGCTGAAAAGTAAGGTTTAGCGAGTGTTCCCAGTGAACCGCAAGGCTGTAGCGATTTGCATCGCTACAGCCTTTTTATCTACACCGCTTGCAGCCCAGCCTTTTGCCTACATCAGTAATCAATTGGGCGATAGCGTGTCTGTTATCGATACGGCAACGGGCAGCGTAGTTGATACAATTGCTGTCGCCGGTAAACCGGCCGGGGTTGCGGTTGCGCCTGATGGCAGTAAAGTTTATGTCAGTACCCCTGAGGCCAAAGGCTTCGCTGTTGTCGATACCAAAAAGCGCGAAGTCATCGCCAAGGTTATTATAAATGACGGCGCACTGGGTATTGCTGTCGGGCCGGACGGCAAGCGGATTTATGTGGCAGACTGGTATAACAATACCGTCTCGGTTATCGATGCGGATAGTCTACAGATAATTAACACGATAGCAGTCGGCGAATCGCCATCAGGTCTGGTTGTCAGTCCCGATAATCACTGGCTATATGTCGCCAACCGGATCAGTAATTCAGTTTCCCAGATTGATTTGAAAAATCTGACCGTTAATAAAACCGTACAGGTTGGAACTCATCCGTTTGGACTCACCATTGATGGCAGAGGCGAACGCATTTATGTCGCCAACGTAAAAAGCGATGATGTAACCGTAGTGGAAACGGCTCGGATGAAACCCATTGCTACCGTCAAGGTCAATATGCTGCCTTATGCAACGGCTCTGGCGCTTAACGACAGTCGTTTGTTGGTGACTAATCAGGATGACGGCTCGGTTTCTGTTATTGATACGGAAACCCTAAAGGAAATCGGCCTGATTACTGTGGGCACTAAACCCGAAGGTATCAGCACTCATCAGGATGACCGGCATGTCTACGTGGCTAACTGGTTTGACGGCAATGTTTCGGTGATCGATGCCAGAACCCTGAAAGTGGTAGCTACCATTAAAACCGGCGAGGGCAGTCGTGCTTTCGGGCAGTTTATGGGTAAATGATGCTACGCATGTCCAATGGAAAGACTCTATCCACGAAAAGCACGAAAGGCACGAAAAAATGGATCGGGTAGTTGGAATATAAAAGGTGCTGTGTTTGACGTTGGCGGCAAACCTATATCCTTGGCTTGTGTGCCACGAATCTATTATTGTTAAACATAAAGCTTTTTCGTGCCTTTCGTGCTTTTCGTGGACAATGCGTAATATCAATTGTTAATACACCCCCCTAAGTCCCTCATAAAAATGCCGTCATCAAATCAACTGGTCGTTCCCCTTCCTTATTTTGCCGACAGTGCCGAACTGTTTTCCGTTTGTGCTGATCAGGCGTGGGCCGTTTTTCTGGATAGCGGTTCTCCTTACAGCAATCAGGGTCGATACGATATTTTCGCGGCTGAGCCGGTGTGTACACTGGTCACGCATGGCGATATTACCGAGATTACCCGTAACGGTGCGGCAATAAAATCAACTGAAAATCCGTTCGATTTGGTTAAACAGCAGCTTGGTCAGTTCCCAGGCTTTAAGCTGGATGATAATATTCCGTTTAATGGCGGAGCCATCGGCTATTTTTCCTATGATTTAGCCCGCCGACTTGAAGACTTGCCGTCTATTGCCCAAGATGCAGAACATATACCAGAAATGGCGGTAGGGATTTACGAGTGGGCAGTCATCGTCGATCATCATCAGCAAAAAAGTTATCTGGTAGGGCATTGCGACCAGCAGCACTGGCAAGATCTAATCCAGCAGTTTAGCCGGTTGCCGGTAAACCAGGATCATCCCGTGTTCAAGGTCGTCGGCGAGATTAAGTCCAACATGGAGAAAGATGCCTACGTCCATGCCTTTAACCGGATCAAACATTATCTTAGGGAGGGCGATTGTTATCAGGTGAATCTGGCGCAACGGTTTGTCGCCAGTTGCGAGGGCGATCCGTGGACGGCCTACCAAACCTTGCGCAAATTAAATGCCGCTCCGTTCAGTTGCTATCTTAATTTGCCTGAAGTACAGATTTTAAGCTCATCCCCGGAGCGGTTTTTAAAACTCACCGATGGCGTGGTCGAGACCAAGCCCATTAAAGGCACGCGGCCAAGAAAACCCGATTATGCAGAAGATCAGCAGCAAATAAAAAACCTGAAAGCCAGCAACAAAGACCGGGCGGAAAACCTGATGATCGTCGATTTGCTCAGAAACGACATCAGTAAAACCTGCAAGAGCGGTTCGGTCAAAGTGCCGATGTTGTTCGATGTGGAAAGTTACGCCACCGTACATCACTTGGTCAGTACCGTAACCGGCATACTGGCGGATAATCAGCACGCGCTGGATTTGTTAAAAAGCTGCTTTCCGGGCGGATCGATTACCGGAGCACCCAAGATCAGAGCCATGGAAATCATCGAAGAACTCGAACCCAACCGGCGCGGCGTTTATTGCGGGGCTATCGGTTACATTGGTTTCAACGGCAATATGGATACCAATATTGCGATCAGAACCCTGGTGCATTCGGAAAACACTATCCGTTTCTGGGCAGGCGGCGGCATCGTCAATGATTCCGTAGCTGAAGAAGAATACCAGGAAAGTTTTGACAAGGCGGCAGCCATGCTCGATTTGTTGCGGCAATTTACGGCAAGGTAATGCGCAATTTAACCGCCGTACGGATGTAACATGATTGTTATCAAACTGGGCGGCAGCCTGTCCCGCTCGGATGCCCTAATTAACTGCCTGAATGCGGTGGAGCAAAACTATCAGGGCAGGTCAGTGGTCATTGTCCCCGGCGGCGGCGCGTTTGCCGATCAGGTTAGATTAGCGCAGCAGCACTGGCGATTTGACGATACCACTGCGCACCACATGGCGCTCTTAGCCATGCAGCAAATGGCCTTGATGTTTAAAGGGCTTAAACCTGATTTTGCTATTGCCGATTCAATCGCTACGATTCAAGAGCACACAACCGAAAAAGAAATCATCATTTGGTCGCCGGATATTGTTGAACTTGATAATGCAGGCATACCGGCATCTTGGGATATAACCTCAGACAGTCTCGCGGCATGGCTAGCCAAGACACTTTCGGCAACCGAACTTATCCTGATAAAGTCAGCCGCGATTGATGACAACCTGAGCCTGCATCAACTTGCCGAACAACACCTAGTCGATAAAGCATTTTGTGATTTTGTCGCGCAAGCTGCTTTTAAAATGCGCATTATTGATGCCCAAAGTTGGGGGGTGGATGGCGTAATGTCGGCAACGAACATATTGATTTTGACTGAACAAACAAAGGCCTGAGTTACCCACATTTTCTGGGGATAACTCTGTGGGTAAACTAAAAATAAATGCCCTAACTATTCACTTCTTAAGCTTTTTTGTTAGATCGGTCAGATTGTGGTCAGTGGATGGCGGTGTGTAATCATGGTTTTAACTATCAATAGATTAGGATAGGTAAAGATGATTTTATTAGCGCTTTTTTATAGCTGGAGTGAGGTCTTGCGGCTATGCTGCTGAAACAAAAGTATATTACAGTTGCCTGTGGAAAAGGCGGTCTTGGATATTTGTTGTCAAGCTTTGTTTTGAGTGTAGGAAATAATGCTATGGTTGGTTTGTTCAGCCATTGGGGGCGACCGGTAAGCGGGTCGCCCAGATAGCTCAGCTATATTCCTGCGTTGATGCTGCTAATGCAGTTAAAGAGTGAGAGTTTGTGCTGTTAATGTTTCAATTGCGTCTGCCATTTTTACCGGCAGTCGTATCTTCAAATTTAACTTTTAAGGGTTTTCCGCAATAGAGATTGCCGTCCAGTGCGGCTATCGCGGCTCTTGCTTCGTGACCTTCCATGCCGATAAAGCCGAAGCCCCGGCATTTTCCGCTAAATATATCGGAAACAAGCTGAATGGAGCGGACTTTGCCGTATTCAGAAAATAAAGCCTGTACAGTTTCTTCAGTGGCTTCGCTAGGTAAGTTTCCTACAAAAATTCGTTTCAAAAGACATGTCCTAAATTAGGGGGTGAGTTGATTGGCCGGGTGAACCGGTTATGCCACAACCCCGCGACTATTGAACGCGGGGTTGGGTGTCGGAAAGTAAGGCTGTTTAAGCTGGGCTTACTTGTGATGCTTGTGGGCCTTTAGGGCCTGATTCTACATCGTACTTAACCGCTTGGCCTTCAGCCAGTGTGCGGTAACCGCCGTCGCTGGCGATTGCAGAAAAGTGTACAAACACGTCTGCGCTGCCATCGCTAGGCGAAATAAAACCAAAACCTTTAGACTCGTTAAACCACTTAACAGTACCTGTTGCCATAAAATTACCTATATAAATCAATGAAAAATGTTTGATTGCAAATCATGCCGGGCAATTTTAAAGAGAAAAGCGAATGGAATTTCTGAAAAGTGCTGAATAACATGAAAACTTACAGTAGAAGTCTCACGTTTGTAT
>CAZAUB010000004.1:19426-23949 GCA_964488195.1 uncultured Methylobacter sp.
AATACCGGTAGATCGCTGAATGCAGAATGAATAGACACTGTGTGCTTACCGCTAAATGCAGCCGGTAATCACGCTGACATAACCAAAAGGAATAGCATGAAACACCCCGTAGTTGACGCACGCATCACCCCTGAAGGCCGCCTGGATGTGTTGTCCAAGGCCGAAGTAAGCAAACTGCTCGATACCAGTCAGGGCGGATTGTACCGGCTGTTTCGTAATTGCTCGCTTGCCGTATTAAATTGCGGCAGCACCATGGATGACGGCAAGGAGTTGTTGGAACGCTATCCCGATTTTGAGATACGCGTGGTTCAGCAGCAGCGCGGCATTAAACTGGACGTCAAGTCGGCTCCTGCCCATGCCTTTGTTGACGGCATAATGATCAAAGGCATCAACGAGCATTTGTTTGCGGTGCTGCGCGACATTATCTATGTCAGCGATGAGATCAATAATAATCCGAGGTTTGACCTGGACAGTTCGGACGGCATCAGTAGCGCGGTGTTTCACATCTTGCGCAATGCCAAGATTCTGCGCCCGATGACCCTGCCAAATCTGGTGGTGTGCTGGGGCGGGCATTCGATCAGCCGTAAGGAATATGATTACACCAAACAGGTGGGTCACGAGCTGGGGCTGCGCGGGCTGGATATTTGCACCGGCTGTGGGCCGGGTGCGATGAAAGGCCCGATGAAAGGGGCGACCATCGGCCACGCCAAACAGCGGATAAAAAACGGTCAGTATTTAGGGATAACGGAACCCGGCATTATCGCTGCCGAATCGCCTAACCCGATAGTCAACGATCTGGTGATCCTGCCGGATATAGAAAAACGCCTGGAAGCTTTTGTCCGTACCGGGCATGGCATTGTGGTGTTTCCGGGAGGTGCGGGTACGGCTGAGGAAATACTTTATATACTGGGCATCCTGCTGCATCCTGATAACAAAGACATGCCGTTTCCGCTGATATTTACCGGCCCTGACAGTTCAGAAGATTATTTCAAGGAAATCGATTGGTTTATTGTCGGCACCTTGGGCAAATCGGCACAGCAGCGATATAAAATCATTATTGATGATCCCGAACAGGTCGGTCGTGAAATGCAAGCGGGCATTCAGCAGGTGCGTCAGTTTCGTAAAGAAAATGGCGATGCCTACTATTTCAACTGGCTGCTTAAGATCGATCATGGGTTTCAACAGCCGTTTATACCCACCCATGACAACATGAGAAATCTGGCCTTGCACAAAGATCAGGAAAACCACCAGCTCGCCGTCAACCTGCGCCGCGTATTTTCCGGTATTGTGGCAGGCAACGTAAAAGACGAGGGTATCCGTGCGATCGAACAATACGGCCATTTCGAAATTTGCGGCGATGCAGACATCATGGTGCTGATGGATTCCTTGCTGGCGTCATTTGTTGCGCAACACCGGATGAAATTGCCGGGGAAGAAATATTTACCGTGCTACAAGATTATCAAATAATGTAACTACTTAACCGCAAAGTTACGCAGAGTTTATCTCAGAGTTTCACAAAGTTTTCTTAGCGTTACTTTGCGTATAACTTTGCGCTCCTTTGCGGTAATAAGTTTAATCTGTGAATCTGTGGCGTTTTATTTTTGCTGCTGAGGACACGAAGTTTTTACCTTGGTTTTTCTTCGTGAACTTCGTGTTTTTCGTGGTTTATTAATCAATCTACATCATGAAAGTCATCCTGACCGAAAAGCCCTCAGTCGCCCGCGACATTGCCAAATGCTTGAGCATCAACAACAAGCGCGACGGTTATTTTGAGGGCAACGGTTATCAAATTACCTGGGCGTTCGGTCATCTGGTCGAATTGAAAGAACCGGATGAATATGACAAATCATGGAAACGCTGGACTTTGGAATCCCTGCCTATCATCCCGGAACAATTCGGCTTAAAAGCCAGGGGCGAGCCTTTAGCGCAAAAACAGCTAAACACCATCAAACACTTGTTCAAGGCTGCCGACGAAATCATCTGCGCGACCGATGCGGGGAGGGAAGGGGAGTTGATTTTCAGGTACATTCTGTCCTGGACTGAGTGCTTACAAAAACCGTTTAAACGCCTGTGGATCAGTTCCTTAACCGACGATGCGATACGCAAAGGCTTTGCAAGTTTGCAGGAGGGTCATGCTTACGACGGGCTTTATCGCGCCGCCAAATGCCGTAGCGAATCGGACTGGATCGTCGGCTTAAACGCCACGCGGCTTTATACCCTAAAGTTCGGACAGCAGGGCGGCTTATGGACGATAGGCCGGGTGCAAACGCCGGTGCTGGCGCTTATCGTGCAAAAAGATTCGGATATCAGCAGTTTCATACCTAAGGATTTTTGGGAATTGCACACCCTGTACCGGGACGCCGATTTTCAATATGTCGGCGGGCGATTCGACCACAAAGCCGAAGCAGACGCGTTGCTAAGCCAAATCGCAGGACGGGAATTTCAGGTTACCGAGGTCAAGGGTAAGCGGGAATCGCTCAGCCCGCCGTTATTGTACGATCTGACCGATCTGCAAAAAGACATGAGCATACGCCACGGACTTACTGCCGATCAAACCTTAACCTGCACCCAGCAGTTATACGAGAAAAAACACGTCACCTATCCGCGTACCGACAGCCGTTTTTTAACCAACGATATGAAGCCGGGCATGAAGCCGTTGTTGACAAAATTACACACGAATTTTGGGCCGCAGATTGAGCCGCTCAATCTTGATAAGTTGACCATGAGCAGCCGCATATTTAATGACGCCAAAGTAACCGACCATCATGCCATCATACCCACGACCACATTGCCGGGTTCGCTGTCGGGTCATGAAGCCAAAGTCTACGAAGCGATTGCCCAGCGGTTTATTGCGGCGTTTTATCCGCCCTGCGTCAAACAAATCACCACCGTTCTGGGCAGTATTGTAGGAGAGACTTTAGTCTCGACAAGCGCGGCTAAAGCCGCTCCCACCGTAAAGTTCAAAACCACCGGCACGATTATCGAATCGCCCGGCTGGCAGGTGTTGTATAAAAGTGACGCGTTAAGCCAGTCTGATAAAACGCAAAAAATACTGCCCAACTTTGTACAAGGCGAAACCGGTCCGCAGCAGCCGTCGATAAACCAGGGCAAAACCACGCCGCCCAAGCCTTATAACGAAGCAAGCTTGCTGAGCATCATGGAATCAGCCGGTAAAACCTGCGACGACGAACAACTCAAAGAAGCATTAAAAGAAAAGGGTCTCGGCACACCGGCAACCCGAGCCTCGATTATTGAGGTGTTAATCAAACGCAACTACATCCAGCGGCAAAAAAAGACCCTGATCAGCACCGAATCGGGGCGGCATCTTATATCCATCATCGCCGACGACAGGCTAAAGTCTGCGGCCATGACCGGCGAATGGGAGGCCAAGCTCAAAAAAATAGAACACAACGATTACGACCCTGATCAATTCATGGTCGAAATCATCCGGTTTACCCAAAAAATTAAAGATGAATCGGACAAGCCGCTTTATGACCAAAGCCGTTTGGGCGACTGCCCGTTGTGCCAAAAGCCTGTTATCGAAGGCAGAAAAGGCTACGGTTGCAGCGACTGGAAAGCCGGTTGTCAGTTTGTGTTATGGAAGCAAGTGTATGGTGTGCCTGTTACTAGGGACATGGCTTGCCAATTATTACAAAACACCAGAACCCTGCATAGTCACGCCATCAAGCTAAACGATGAGGTGTTTAATGCCCAACTGACCCTCAACAAACAGGGCGAAACAGCTTATATCAAAGCCGAGTCTGGGCAGCGTCCTGTTGTAAAAGAAGCCATTGCCGATTGCCCTCTATGTAACGGCAAAATTATTGAAACCGTAAAAGCCTACAGCTGTAGCGAATGGCGTAACGGCTGCAAAATGGTGATCTGGAAAACCGTCGCACATAAAAAAATCACTGTAGCGATGGCTAAAAAATTACTTAGCAACGGGGAGACCGGGCTGTTAAAAGGCTTTAAATCCGGCAAAGGCGCTGAGTTTGAAGCCAACCTGAAATTGGTCGAGGGTAAAGTTGAAATGGATTTTTCCGGGCGATAACGGAAGTTGTGGGAACGAGGGAAAAGAGCTAAATATTACTCGGAACCACTGTGGCAAACTGGCTGCCTAAAATAGAATAAGCCATCCACATGGCGATAATGCTGTAAACCAAACGCGGTAGCCATTCGGCTAAAGTATCATCTTGCAGACTGATAGTTTCTGCTTCCAGTTGGGTAAAGCGCAGTATGCCGCTGGCCAGTTTGCCGCTTTGTTCGCTGCTGTTCACAATTTGCAGCATCGTGGCATTGATAACCGGTACTTTCGCCAGCGTGTCGGCGACACTGGCACCGGTTGCAAGCATCGAGAGCGCCGGGATAAATTGTTCTCTCAAACAGCTGTTTTTAATGCCTGCAACCGCTTTTGACAAGGCTACAGAAAAGGCTAAACCGCCTTCCAATATCATCGCCAGAATAAAGAAAAACTCATTAACCTGACGTTTAATAACCCACTTAGCAACAGCCGGAACTCTTAG
>CAZAUB010000005.1:0-8667 GCA_964488195.1 uncultured Methylobacter sp.
ATGCTGGTGGAAATTGAGAAACTGCTTAAGCGGCAAATTCCGCGTGTGGCCGATACTGGCTATGAGCCGGTTTCGTTGAAGGTGATCGATGCGCCTAAAAAGAACGCACCCCATAAAGATACCGGTAAAAAAGATTTACGGCATTCTAAAAAACCGGCGGCTCGTGGCGTTAAACCGACGATTCGTGGCGATAAACATCCTGACAGTAAGCGGATTGAATCAAGAGGCAAAGGAAGGTCAGGTTCAAGAGGCAAGGTTTAAAACAAAGTAGAGAATTAAACAGTGTGATTTATTCCTGAACCAGTATCCAGGGTTTCACGACAACTGCCCACACCTCGGCATCTGCATCAAACCAGTCGGTTGCCTGTTGATCGGATACCAGGGCGACTTGATGGCTTTGCCTACATGGATGTAGGTAAGGGGCGTGAGCAGGAGCGGAAGCTTTGCATCCATAATGCAACCTGATCTTTATTGTCGATGGAAAACTGGTAGGCCACATCGACTAAATCCATATCTGGGGCAACGAATACCGCAGTGCCATTAGCAAAAAAACGTTGCCTACATCGATGTAGGTAAGGGGCGTGAGCACGACTGCATGGATGCAGGAGGTAGAGCAATGCAGGAGCAATTGCCGAGGAGCGGTAGCTTCGCCTAAAGCGCCTACTTTTGGTGCAGTTCCTTCCAGGGGATTTGTGATGTTTCCAGATTTACTTTTTCTCTGGCAATATCACAAGTGTTTGATTCGTCCATGGTTTTCTCTTTATTGTCTATCGGTAATGTGTTATTTACACATTTTTGAATGGTGTCGTTATCAGGTCAGCTGTTATTCTATAGCATGCGATTATAAATTACTAAATCAAGAGAGTGTGTCATGTCGTTTTTTGAGTCAATAACAAAGAAATCCAGGTTGAAAACTGCTATCAAGCAAACCAGGGAGGCGCGTAGCAGCGAAGGTAGCAAGGCCGATCAGTTATTTAAAAAGGTCTATCAGGAATACGCCGAGGTCGTCACTAACGAGCCGGTGATTGCCGAGGCCTTATATAATTGGGGATTTACTTTGCTGCATCAGGCGAGAACCAAGCCGGGCGATGAGGCGGCCAAGCTGTATCAGGATGCCATTGCTAAATTCTCTTTTTGCCTGACTATTGAACCGGCCTATCTTGGTGCGGCAATCGATGGCGGCGTTGCTTATATGGAATTGGCTCGGGTTAATGCGGTTGGGCCCAATGATAGTTTGTATGGAAGAGCTCAAAACTATTTTGAAAAAGCCAATGCGATTCAGGCCGGCTCGGCTTCTTATAATCTGGCTTGCATCTATGGTTTGCGTAACGATAAAGAGGCTTGCCTGAATGCGTTGGAAATATCTAAAGGGAAGGGTAGTTTACCGGCTCCCGCCGATATTCTTGCGGATCCGGATATGGGTGGCGTTATTTACCAGGACTGGTTTGTCGCCTTTATGGAATCTTTAAATCAAGAGCCGGAGCCGGTTGCTGAAATTAAAGAGGTAGTTGCCGAAGATGCTGCGCTGACTGAAAAAACCGAAGTTGTGGAAGATGCAGTTGTCGCCGTCGCACCTGAAGCTGTTGTTGATGATGTTAATGCGCCGACCAATGAAAAGACTGAAGTTGAAGATGCGTCTGCAAATGAAGAAATTGAAGTTGTGGCTAACGATGACATTATTGTTACCGAAGCCGTTGTTGAGCATAAAGCGCTAGTCGATGAAGATACGCCTGTGGGCGAAAAAACGGATGTTACGGATGAAGCTGGCGGCGCAGTGGAAGACCTTAAGTAATCCTTTGCTCGCTTTTGATGCTGAAAAAACTATGGGTTAACCGGATAACACGCCGCTAATAAAGCCTGCATTTTGACTAATCCGAGTTTCCGGGTTAATTCAATATTATGTTGCGGGATGTTTTCCGGGTCAGGGTGGTCGGCTACGGCCTGTTCTATGCTGGTTTCCCGCAGCAGATGCAGCATAGGATAGGGCGAGCGGTTGGTGTAATTTGCCGCATCGTCCAGATCGCTGCCTTGAAAGCAGTAATCGGGATGGAAGCTTGCCAGCTGGTAAGTGCCCTCATAGCCTTGTTCAGTCAACAACGATTCGGCGATCTCAACAAAATCCAGATAGTCGTCGAATTCTGCAAACGCATCAGGATAAATCAACAGCGTGGTTTCAATGCCGGATTCGGTATCCAGTCGATCACATTCAAGCATCAGATGCAGTAGGCATTGTTCAATGTTTGTGTCGTGATTGACGCTGAAATAAATACTGCCTCGTTCCAGTTCGCGCCTTGCGAACGGGCAGATGCTGTACTCAATGATGACGGATGTCAACCAAGCTTGTGTTGCGGCTTTAACATCTTGGTCTGGAAGGGTTTTATGGGTCATGGTTATTGCCGGTTAAAACAAAAAGCCCCGTTACACAGGGGCTTTGGGGGTTACGCACGTTGCATTATTTTATTTATGACTGATGCCGGCCGCGATTCTTTTTTCTCTTGCTTCGCTCGCTTTTTCGATTTTTGAGAAAACCCGGAGTATGTCGGTGGAGGATAGGATGCCGACCAGTTTGTTGTCTTTATCGACGACAGGCAATGCGCCGATTTTATGCTCGGCCATTATCGCAGCCGCTTCTGATGCGTAAGTGTCACGATTAACGGTTATTACCCCCCGGTGCATGATATGTTGCACTTTTTTCGGGATTACATGCAGTTCTGTAGTGCCTGTGCCGGTTGCCGATTCAATTGCGTTAGAGTTGCTTTTGGGGCCCAAGGCTTTGTATAGATCCCGGTCGGATACAATCCCGATAACTTTGCCTTTTTCAACGACGGGTAAGTGACGAATTCTTTCGTAATGAATTAAGAAAAAGACACGATCAATCAAATCGTGTTGCTCGACTGTAAATACTTTTGAAGTCATTAAATCTTCAACACGCATTATTATTCTCCTGAATGTAAAAAAATCGGTTAAGAATAGGGATATAAAGGTATTTTTACAAGAGATAAAATTTGATGTGTTATAAAATAATCACATGGTTCGGTTTTGTCGGTCGGTGTAGGGGCGTCGGCCGGTCGCCCCTACACCGACCTACGCGAGTGTTATTTAGAGTCTAAATCTGTCTTAGCGACACAATGGAGTTAGTTATGCGCATCATCCTGTTAGGGAGTCCGGGTTCCGGCAAGGGAACTCAAGCTCAATTTATTACTGAAAAATACGATATTCCGCAAATTTCAACAGGTGATATGTTGCGAGCCGCAGTGCGGGAGGGAACGCCGTTGGGCGTTGCAGCAAAAAAAGTGATGGATGCTGGCGGTTTAGTTTCCGATGATATTATTTTAGGGTTGATCAAAGAACGTATTGCACAAGCCGATTGCGCTAACGGCTTTTTGCTGGACGGTTTTCCTCGTACCATTGCTCAGGCTGAAGGCCTGAATGAAATGGGCGTTAACATTGATACAGTTATTGAAATTGTGGTGGCGGATGAGGAAATTGTAAAACGTATGGCAGGCAGAAGAGTGCATTTACAATCCGGGCGCACTTATCATGTTGAGTTTAATCCGCCTAAAGTTGAGGGGGTCGATGATGTGACCGGCGAGCCTTTGATACAGCGCGATGATGATAAAGAAGAAACGGTGCGCAAACGGCTCAGTGTTTATCATGAACAGACTAAACCTTTGGTAGGGTTTTATTCGTCACCAGGGCAAAAGGTTAAGTTCAGTTCGATAGCCGGTGTCGGCAGTGTCGATGACATCACCAAAAAAGTTTTTGCTGTTTTGGGGTAGTGGTGCCAACAAAATATTTCGTGACAGTGTTCAAATTTCAGAATAAAAGGTTTTAATGTTAATGATAAAGAAAGTTGCAGCTTTACCGGCTGCCGTAAATATAGATTACGTTACTGTGCAATTGATGTGTACACCAGTTTTGGTTGTAAGGAAGGATGGTTAAGATGACCAAACTATATAATGTTGCTGTGGTTGGTGCTACCGGTGCGGTAGGCGAGGCCATGTTGTCTATTCTGGAAGAGCGTAATTTCCCTGTTGGCGAGGTTTATGCGTTGGCCAGCAACAATTCAGCGGGCAAAAGAATTCCTTTTAAAGGCGGGTCTTTAGTCGTAAAAGATTTGGCCACCTTTGATTTTTCAAAGGTGCAAATCGGTTTATTTTCACCGGGAGCTTCTGTTTCTGCAGAATATGCGCCAAAGGCTGCCGCTGCTGGTTGTGTTGTTATTGATAACACCTCGCAGTTTCGTTATGACGACGATATTCCGCTGGTGGTGCCGGAGGTTAACCCTGAAAAAATCGCCGATTATAAAAATCGCGGCATTATTGCTAATCCGAATTGTTCAACTATTCAGATGTTGGTGGCGTTAAAGCCCATTTACGATGCGGTGGGGATTGCGCGAATCAATGTGTGCACCTATCAGGCTGTCTCGGGTACCGGTAAAGAAGCCATAGAAGAGCTGGTGCGGCAAACGACCAGCCTGCTTAATATGCAACCCATTATTACAAGCGTCTATCCTAAACAGATTGCTTTTAACGTGTTGCCGCAGATTGACGTATTCATGGACAACGGTTACACCAAGGAAGAAATGAAGATGGTCTGGGAAACCCAAAAAATTCTGGGTGATGACAGCATTTTGGTTAATGCAACCGCAGTGCGGGTGCCGGTTTTTTACGGACATTCCGAGGCTGTGCATATTGAGACCCGTAAAAAAATTGATGTGGCGACAGTAAGAGCCTTGCTTGAGAAAGCGCCCGGTGTGATGGTGATGGATGAGCGTAAAGACGGCGGATATCCAACGGCGGTGACTGAATCATCAGGCAATGATGATGTGTTTGTAGGGCGGATTCGGGAAGATATATCGCATCCTCAAGGGATTGATTTGTGGGTGGTGGGCGATAATGTTCGAAAAGGTGCTGCATTAAACAGTGTGCAAATAGCAGAAGTGCTGGTAAAAAATTACATCTAGGCTAAGCTTGTCTACATATTTGACTGGACGCGGTAAGAGACTGTGGTAACTATTGTGAAGAAGAGCAACGTGCGTGTGTTAACTAAAACTTTAGCAGTTGTATCGTTACTGGCACCGGCTAGTGGTCATCCGTTAGGGATAGGCGAGATTAAATTGCATTCGGCCCTTAATCAAAATTTGGATGCTGAGATTTCGTTAACGTTGTCAGGCGAGAGCGTATCTGACATCAAGGTGAATCTGGCTCCACCTGAAAAATTTGATGAGGCGGGCGTGTCATGGACTTATTTTCTGTCGAAAATTAAATTTGAAACCATTACTCAATCCAATGGTTCGGCGGTTATTAAGCTGACTTCGAAGGAAGCATTAAAGGAACCTTTCTTGGATTTTCTGCTCGAAGTAAGCTGGCCCAAAGGCAATTTGTATCGTGAGTTCACTGTATTGGTGGATCCGCCGTCAGTTTATAATCAGGCAACCATTCCCGTTTCAACCAGCACTGAAAGCACTGCGCAACCGCCAGCCGCTACGTCTCAACCCCAATCACATGCAAGTGGAGAAAGTAGCGCGGGCCAATATGGACCGACACTTGAAAACGATACACTTTGGAGCGTGGCTGAGCGTGCAAGAGGGCAGAGCGACGTTTCTGTAGAGCAAATGATGATTGCGCTTTATGAGGCAAATCCTCAGGCATTCTATAAAGGAAATGTTCATGCATTAATGGCTGGAAAAGTACTGAAGATTCCTGAAAGAGAGGTTGCTCTAAAATTATCGCGAAACCAAGCATTAGCGGAATTCAACCGGCATTCCAAAGCTTGGAAAAATCACGCTGCTCCGGCTCACGCTGAAGCAGCAAAGGAAAAGCCTGTCCTGAGCGGGGCCGAAGGGCCTGTCCTGAGTAGAGTCGAAGAGCCTGTCGATAATCAGTTGACTCTGGCTGCACCAACCAAAGCGGCGGTCACGGATGGTGCAGTTGTAACGTCGGAGCAGGTAAGCACTAAAAAGAAAACCGCTGATGTGGCGACAGATGGCGCGATACAAAGCAAGGTAGCCGAGCTGGAAAAACAGCTGGCGATGATGCAGGAGCTGATTGCTTTAAAGGATCAACAGCTTGCAGCTTTGCAGAACCAGTCCCAGGCAAATCCTGTTGTTCAAGAGCAGGCAGTGCCAGGCGAGGTTGTGACAGCTAAACCTGCGGATCAAGCAACATCCGCTCCCCAACAAGCTGTTACTGAGCCAGCTGAGTCAGCACAACCCGTTCAACCGGCTGAGTCAGTGCAGCCGGCACAACCAATTCAATCGGCTGAATCAGTGCAACCAGCACAACCAGTTCAACCAGTTCAACCGGAACCTGAAGCGGGCAGCTTACTCAATCCGTATTATCTGGGTGGCGGTGGAGCGGTAATTTTGACGCTGCTTGGCTGGCTTTGGTGGCGGAAACGCAAGGTTGATGAGGAAACGAATACAGGGAGTATGTTTGCCTCTTCCAGTATGATTGAAACATCTGGAGCCGATGAAAATATTTCTGTGCCGGTTGTCTTGGATGCGGCTGTTCATGATGCGGGTACAGTCGGCGAAAGTTCTTTCTTAAGTGAATTTACACCGAGTGACTTTGACTCATTTGATACCGATCAGGGGGAAATCGATCCGATATCCGAAGCTGACGTGTATCTTGCTTATGGTCGTTATCAGCAGGCTGAAGAATTAATACGGCAGGCGATTAAAGATCAGCCGAATCGTGATGAATGTAAATTGAAGTTGCTGGAAATTTTTTACGCTAACGAAAACAAAGCGGCTTTTGAAGTCTATGCCAATGAACTGGCGGAGGCAGGTAAGCGGAATGAGGCTGAGTTTTGGGAAAAAGCGGCAGAAATGGGTCGTGAAATTTGTCCTGATTCGCCCTTGTTTTCTTCCGGGGATGACCTGTTCGCAGTAGCTGATGACGATACAGGCGTTGAAAATAGTGATGAAAGTGTGGCCGGGGATGATGGGGCCAATAAAGAGAATGTAAATACTGGCGTTGCTTATTTTGGGGAGTCAGTTGGCGATGATTTTGTTAAGGAAAGTGCTGGATCGAAGGATAAGGTACTGGATTTTGATTTAACTTCATCTGAAGCAGAAGATGATTCTTTTGTTGATGAGCAGCGAAATAACGAAAGCATTGATTTTGATTTAAGCCCATTCTCAATGGAATTAGAAGAGGGGGATCAAGGTGTCATAGCTTCCAGCACTCAGACAGGTACATCTTCAGGAGCACAGGTTGAAAGCATTGATTTAAGTTCATTCTCAATAGAATCCGGTGAAGCGGATCAAGGTGTCATAGCTTCCAGCAGGCAGGCGGGCACGTCCTCAGCAGCGCCGATAGAAGACATTGATTTTGATTTAAGTTCATTCTCAATGGACACCCAAGAATCAGATGAAGAGGATAATAATTTCACGGCATCCAGTACTTTATCGGACATGCCTTCTGGAACAGGCGCAGTCAATAAAGAGCAGGAATTTGAATCACTTGAGTTTGATTTTAGCTCCAATGATGTGAAAACAAAAGGAATCGACGACCTTGATTTTAGCGAGTTAGACAATGGTGATAAAAACCATCAGGGTGCTGATTTTTCTGTGGATAGATCATTAAATTTTAATGATGATACAAGCGCCGATTTTGACTTTGATTTTGATTTGGATCTGCCCCCAACAACACGTGGGCAGGACGCCAATCAACATGACGAGTTTGGTGTTTCTGATCTTACCGATATGGACGAGTTGGAAACGAAACTGGATTTGGCAAAAGCGTATGTCGATATGGGCGATGCGGATGCGGCCAAAGATATTGCCAGGGAAGTTCTTGAGCAAGGTACGGCCGAGCAAAAAAAGATAGCCCAAGCGTTGCTTGACGAGTTGGACTAAAATCGGCTTTTGTAGCTCATAAAAAAAGCCCTTGAAGGGCTTTTTTTATGAGCTCAGCACATGCCGATATTTGCCAGGATGGATTCTTGATGGCGTGTAAAATTTAAGGTGTTTTGCTGCAGCGTGATAAAAAGTTGTTGTGTGCTCGCATAATTATTGTTTAACAGACAGCTTTCCAGGGCACTTGCCGGTTGCTGAATATCCGTCAATCCGCAAAAACTCGCCGAACCATTCAGTTTGTGCGTAATTTCTTGGGCAAGATTGTATTGTTTGTTTTCCAGCGCATCTTTTATACCAATGATTTGCAGGGGTAGTTCCTCGAACAGCTTTTTAAAAATGGTCAAAGTAAGGCGCTGGTTATTTTTGGTTTTACGCTGGATTATTTGGATATAAATCAGAGCTAAAGCCTTGGTTTGCCAAAGGTCTATAATCTCATTAAGCCGCTCTTCAGGTACAGGGCCAATCAGCCAATCATCAAACTCCATCGGACATTGTTCCATTTTTTGGGCGTCTTCTGCCGGATTAATGATAGCAATGACCGGTGTTTTGTTGTTTATACAAACAGGGTCTTTGATGCGAGTGATAAGTTCGGGCTGCCAGGGATGGCGGCCGAGACTGCTCCCGGCAGTCTTCGGCATTTCCTCCATCCATGGAGGGCAGAAGTGTCGCAATCGGTCGGGAACTGATGCGACCGAATCGGTTACGGTCAAGTCAAGTAGTATCAGGTCGAATTGAATCGTTGCTATGAGCATTAAAATGTCATTGTGTTTGTGGGCTACAATAATATTTTGACGGCGGTGTTT
>CAZAUB010000005.1:8767-19748 GCA_964488195.1 uncultured Methylobacter sp.
GCAGTTAATTATTAACATTTATAAGTATTCCTATCTTATTCTTTTAAAAGGATCTTTTTTCTTGTATGATTTGGTTTTAGATGCGGGTCAACGATAGCATTCAGCTGTTTGTTCGTGTAATTTACAGCGGCAAGCAGATTACGGTTACAATGTATCTGAATGGTTTTACACATATTATTGTTTTGTGGCCTTTAAATTGCTTATTTACTGATTAAAAACTAAAGGGTTTGCAACATGGCTGAACTTGAAGAACTTGAACAAGAAGGCGGAGAGGGAAAGAAATCTCCTAAAAAACTTATCATCATAATTGTCGCTACAGTGATTTTATTAGCAGGCGGTGGTGGTGTCACTTTCTTCCTTATGAAAGGGGATTCATCTAAAGGAGGAAAAGTTGAACACGTTGAGGAAGATGAGTCGGCAGTTCCAGTAGAAAAGCTCTATTTTGATATGAGTAAGCCTATTGTCATTGATTTCCCCAAGGGTTCGACAGCCCAGCACGGGCGAATTACGGTATCTATGCTGGTTGAAGGTGCCGAAACTATTGAGGTTTTGAAAAAAAACGAACCTATGATTCGCAATAACCTGTTGATGCTGATTAGTGCGCAGGACAGCAGCGTGTTAAATACCCGCGAAGGAAAGGAAATGTTACGTAAAGCCATGTTAGATGATGTGACCGCCGTTTTAATAAAAATGGCAGGGAAGGGTAAGGTGGATGAGATATTCTTTACTTCATTTGTAATGCAATAACATGAGTGATCTACTCTCGCAGGCTGAAATCGATGCACTGCTGAACGGTGTAAGCGACGGAGATATTGAAACAGAGGATGAGTCCGAGTTTTATGCCGAAGCGGGTGCCGAAGAATTTTATGAAAAAGGCGTTGTCAGAGAGTATGACTTTGCCAGTCAGGAAAGAATTGTTCGTGGGCGTATGCCGACTCTGGAAATGGTTAATGAACGGTTTGCCCGATTTATCCGTATCTCGTTATTCAATTTCCTGCGTCGTTCGGCAGAAATTTTTATATCAGGCATTCAGGTTCAAAAGTTTTCTGAGTACATACAAGGACTGCTGGTTCCAACCAATTTGACGATTGTTCGGTTTAACCCCTTGCGCGGCAAAGCATTGATAGTAATAGATCCACGACTGGTTTTTACTGTGGTAGACAATTTTTTCGGTGGTGCCGGACAATTTTATAATCAGACTGAAGGAAGGGAATTTACACCGACCGAAATGCGGGTGGTTCGGATCATCATTGATATGATTTTTAAAGATTTGAAGGAAGCCTGGAAGCCGGTTATGGAGCTCGATTTTGAATATGTGAGTGCAGAAATCAATCCACGGTTTGCCAATATTATCGGTCCTGGGGAAATTATTGTGATTTCTACCATTCATGTTGAGCTGGAAGGTGGGGGCGGTGATGTCAACATTGCTATGCCCTATGCGATGCTTGAACCCATCCGGGAGTTACTGGATGCGATCAGTAGTGACAGTGGCGAGGTTGACGGCAGCTGGCAGACTGCATTGCGTGGCGAAGTGCTGAGAGCGGAAGTGAGTGTAAACAGTATGCTGGTGGAAAAAAACATGACCATTAGAGACATTATGCATTTAAAAAAGGGTGATGTGATACCTATTGATATGCCGGAAACGGTGATCCTTAAAGCGGAAGGAATTCCTGTGTTTGAAGGTAAGGTCGGCACATCGGATGGTAATTATGCAATACAGATTATTGATAAGGTAAGATCTTGAATCAACCTGACGCCGGTCAGGGTCTGATTATAACAATATTAAGTTGGGAAATAAGATGAGTGAATATCCAAATACACCTGAGGATGCAGAAACGGTTGATGATTTTGAGGCTGCTGCATTTCAGGAATTTAATAGTCAGCCTGAAGATAAAAAACCGTCGTCTTCAGTCGCAGGTGAGGAAGTTAATCTTGATGTTATTTTGGATGTTCCCGTTACTATTTCCATGGAAATTGGTCGGACACAGATTAATATCAGAAATCTTTTGCAGTTAAATCAGGGCTCGGTTGTTGAGTTGGAGCGTTTTGCGGGAGAACCGCTTGATGTGTTAGTAAACGGTACGTTGATTGCGCATGGTGAAGTGGTGGTGATCAATGATAAATTCGGCATTCGTTTAACCGATGTCATCAGTCCGTCGGAACGGGTTAAACGATTAGCCTGATGCCGGGGAAAATGTGTGTCGCGTGGTTGTTGTTCTGGTGGTTTCCTGCCTGCTTTGCCGTGCCGGGTGCCGATGTTCCAAAACAGACAGTCAGGACGGTTTCATCCGGAGATATGCTTCATTGGAGTGTGGGACTGCTGATCGTCTTGGGTATTTTTTTTCTTTGTGTCTGGGGAATACGCAAGTTAAGCGGAATTACTGCCAACAGCACAGGAAAAATGCGTGTGATTGGCGGCCTGTCGTTGGGTATGCGGGAAAAAGTCATTTTGCTTCAGGTTGGAAAAAAACAGCTTATTTTGGGTGTGACACCGGGACGTATAGATGCCTTGCATGTGTTGGAGGGTGATGATTGCTTGATCAGCAGTGAGCCGCCATCTATCGGGAAGGACAGCGGATTTGGTGCCATTGTGGCGCAAGTGATGAAGGGACGATCCGATGGCTAAAAGCGCTTTATTTCGATCAGTGGCGTTTCGGTTACTGATTATCGGTATTGCTTTTTTGCTGATCGAAACACCGGCTTACGCCGCAGCGGGGATTGAAGCAGTCACCGTTACGACGGGCAAGCAAGGCGCACAGACTTATACGGTAACGATCCAAATTCTGGCGTTAATGACCTTGTTAACCGTGTTGCCGGCGTTGTTGTTGACCATGACTTCGTTTACCCGAATCATGATTGTGCTCAGTTTGTTGCGGACGGCTTTAGGCACCGGACAGGCACCCAGCAATCAGGTGTTATTGGGTCTGTCCATGTTTTTGACGATTTTCATTATGATGCCGGTTTTTGATAAGGTGAATACCGAAGCCGTCCAGCCTTATCTGGAAGAGAAAATCGATGTTACTGTCGCCATTGAAAAGGCCTCCGAGCCATTCAGGCAATTTATGCTAAAACAGACCAGAGAGTCTGATCTGGAATTATTTATCAGGATTTCCGGCAATGCAGAGCTGGATTCAGCCGAAAATGTGCCGTTTTCGTTATTGTTGCCGGCTTTTGTGACCAGTGAATTGAAAACGGCATTTCAAATAGGCTTTCTGATTTTCTTGCCTTTTTTGATCATCGATTTGGTGGTTGCCAGCGTACTGATGTCCATGGGTATGATGATGTTGTCACCGCTGGTTATTTCCCTGCCCTTTAAAATAATGTTGTTTGTTCTCGCTGATGGTTGGTCTTTGATCATGGAAATGTTGGCAGCAAGTTTTTATGTTATGTAGGGGCGACCGGCCGGTCGTCCAGGCGAGGTAAGTTATGGTACCGGAAACTATTCATATGGTTGGACAGGAGGCGATGATTGTTGCGATCAAGCTGACTGCGCCGGTGTTGCTGCCCTCTTTGGCAGTGGGCCTGATTATTGCGATGTTTCAGGCGGCCACCCAAATTAATGAGGCGACATTGACATTTGTGCCCAAAGTAATCGTTATAGGAATTGTTTTGATGATTATGGGGCCGGGGATGTTGCAAATGTTCCTTGATTATTTTCAGGGCTTGATCAGGGATATTCCGCATTTAATTGGTTGAACTTTGGTAGCTACTAACCACCATCAAATACAATGGAACGCAGATGACGCAGATGAATATGATTAACACAGATAGTTATAAACACTCAGAAATTACTAAAAGTGAGTTTTCTTTTAATTTTCAGAAAAATCCAGAGTTTAATCGTAAAGTTTTTTTAACCAAGAAAAATCTTGCACATCATAATTATCAGCGTCATCAGCGTTCTCGGCAACTGCTCCTGCGTTGCTCTACCTCCTGCATCCATGCAGTCGTATTTTGGGCTGCTAAGTAGTTACGAACTTTGAATTTTACCGAACAGCAGATTCTCGGCCAGGTGGCATTATTTATATGGCCGTTAATGCGCATTAGTGCGATGTTTGTATCCGTGCCGTTGTTTAGCATTCGAGCCGTGCCGACTCGAGTCAGACTGATTCTTTCGGTGGCAATAACGCTCGTTATCATGCCTTTGCTGCCGTCTTTGCCGACTGTTGAAATGTTCAGTTATACCGGATTTATGATGGCTCTGACGCAGGTTATGATTGGTTTGACCAGTGGATTTATTCTACAGTTGGTTTTTGCCGCAGTCGTTTTTGCCGGGCAAGGTATCGCTTTAAGTATGGGGTTGGGTTTTTCGATGATGGTCGATCCGCAAAACGGGCAGCAGGTGCCGGTGATTGCACAATTCTATACGGTTACTACGACGTTAATTTTTATCAGTTTGGATGGACATTTGTTGTTGATACAGATGCTGCTGGATAGTTTTAAAACCTTGCCCATCGGTATTGACGGCATCGATAAGGCAGGAATCTGGTCTATCCTGGCGTGGAGCAGTCGGATGTTTGCAGGCGGTTTATTGTTGGCTATGCCCGTCATTGCCAGTTTGTTGCTGGTTAATGTCATTTTTGGCGTGGCGGCCAGAGCGGCGCCGCAATTACAAATTTTTACGGTGGGCTTCCCGGTAACCTTGATGCTGGGAATGCTGTTGATTTGGAAAACTCTGCCCGATGCGCTGGATCAATTTTCCGGAATGTTGACGGATGCCTATGATTTTATCGGGCAATTGTTGCGACTGTAGATTATGGCTGAAGATTCAGATCAAGAAAAAACCGAAGAACCCACCAGCAAGCGTTTAGAAGACGCGAAGAAGAAAGGTCAGATTGCCCGCTCCAGAGAGCTTAATACGTTTGCGATGATGATAGCCAGTGCAACATTGTTATTGATGCAGGGAGAGGAAATCGGTAAGGGTCTGTTGGGAATGATGCGGGCTGAGTTTAGTGTGAGCCGCGCAACCATTTTTGATCCAGCCAGTATCACTCTGCATTTTAAGCAGGAGATGATTGATACCCTCATGTTGATTGCGCCGTTTTTTTCAGTGATGGTCGTTGTCGCCATTGTTGCTCCCCTGTCATTGGGTGGCTGGATATTTAGCTGGGAGGCTATTTCGCCCAAGCTGGAAAAAATGGATCCTATTAAGGGTATACCCCGATTGTTTGCTTTGCGGGGGTTGGTAGAGATGCTCAAAGCGTTACTGAAAATTTTATTGGTCTTTGCTGTTGCAGCTGCTTTGTACAGATCCTTTATCAGTGAATTGCTTGGATTGGGTGCCGAGCCGCTGGATCAGTCAATTGGCCATTCGCTAAATATCATTGGTATGTGTTTTTTACTGCTCAGTGCCTCATTGGTAGTGATTGCGATGATTGACGTACCTTATCAACTCTGGGATCACAGTAAGAAACTGAAAATGACCCTGCAGGAAATCAAGGATGAACATAAAGATTCTGAGGGTAGTCCCGAGGTGAAAGGGCGGCAACGCAGGATGCAAATGGATATGGCGCAAAACCGTATGATGGCGGAAGTGCCGAAAGCCGATGTTATTGTCACCAATCCCAACCATTATGCGGTGGCCTTACGCTATGATCAGAATTCAAATAGCGCGCCAAAATTGGTCGCCAAGGGTGTCGATTTGATAGCCGCCCAAATCCGTAATGTAGCAATAGGTGCTGAAGTGCCGCTGGTGGCATCCCCGCCTTTAGCCAGAGCGTTGTATTATTCGACCGAAATTGATAAAGAGATACCGCAGGGGCTTTATTTAGCCGTCGCTCAAATACTCGCCTATGTCTATCAGTTAAAAGCTGCTCAGAAAAATGACTGGAGAGCGCCATTGCCACCGGGAGATATTAACGTGCCTGACGAATTTAAACGGGATTAACAGGGTATGGATTTTACTAAATTAAAAGCGGCATTGGCGATACTGGGCAAAGCCGAGTTAGGTGCACCATTAGTTATTGTCATGGTTCTATCCATGCTGATATTGCCGTTGCCGGCATTCATACTCGACCTGCTGTTTACCTTTAATATCGCCTTCTCGCTGATCATCTTGCTGGTCGTTGTTTATACGCTTAAACCTTTGGAATTTGCGTCATTTCCAACCGTTATTCTGCTGGCGACCATCTTGCGTCTGGCGCTGAACGTGGCTTCGACACGTATCGTATTGATTGAAGGGCACAAGGGCGGCGATGCGGCCGGTAAGGTGATTGAAGCCTTCGGCGCTTTTGTTATCGGCGGTAACTTTGCCGTGGGTCTGGTGGTTTTTAGCATACTCGTCATCATTAATTTCATGGTTGTTACCAAAGGCGCCGGGCGAATTGCGGAAGTCGGGGCAAGGTTTACGCTGGATGCGATGCCGGGCAAACAAATGGCCATTGACGCGGATTTGAACGCAGGCTTGCTGACCCAGGATGAAGCGCGCGAGCGTCGTGCCGAAGTGGCTACCGAAGCGGATTTTTATGGTTCTATGGACGGCGCGAGCAAATTTGTCCGGGGCGATGCGATTGCCGGGATTATTATTTTATTTGTAAACATGATTGGCGGTTTGACCATTGGCGTTCTTCAACATGATTTGAGTTTTGCCGAAGCAGGGAAGATTTATGTATTACTGTCCATTGGTGATGGATTAGTCGCTCAGATTCCTTCCTTGTTATTGTCCGTAGCATCCGCGCTGGTTGTGACCAAGGTCGGCAGCACTGGCGAAAATATCGGACAACAGGTTACGGCGCAGTTATTTGCAAACCCCAAAGCGTTGACGGTTACCGCAGCGGTGGTGGGCGCGCTGGGTATTATTCCGGGCATGCCGAATCTGGTTTTTATTTTGCTGGCTTCGGTTTTAGCCGGTTCCGCCTATTTAATTGAGAAGAAGCATAAAGAAGCTGATCTGATTGACATGGATTATCCTCAGGAGCTGGCTCAAAACGCACCGGCTCTTGAGACCAAAGAGTTGGGTTGGGATGATGTGATGTCGGTGGATGTTGTCGGCCTGGAGGTCGGTTATCGACTCATTCCGTTGGTAGACAAGAATCAGGGCGGACAATTGATGATTCGTATCAAAGGTGTACGGAAAAAATTGTCCCAAGATTTGGGTTTTTTAATTCCATCGGTGCATATTCGAGATAACCTTGATTTAAGCCCGACCGCCTACCGAATTTCGCTGATGGGGGTGACCGTAGGTGAAGCTGAAATTATGCCGGACATGGAGATGGCGATTAATCCGGGGCGTGTTTTTGGTACCTTGAAGGGGAGTGTGTGTAAGGATCCCGCCTTTGGTCTGGATGCGGTGTGGATAGAGCCCAGCCAGAAAGATCATGCGCAAACTCTGGGTTATACGGTGGTCGACCCTGGAACTGTGGTGGCGACACATCTGAGTCACCTTTTGCAATCGCATGCCCATGAATTGTTCGGTTATGAAGAGGCGCATAAAATACTCGATAATCTGGCTAAGTCTGCCCCTAAGCTGGTCGAGGACTTGGTGCCGAAAACATTACCGTTAGGTGTGGTGGTCAAGGTACTGCAAAACCTGTTGCAAGAGCATGTACCTATCCGGGATATGCGCAGCATCGTCGAAACCTTGGCGGAGTACGGGCTCAAAAGTCAAGATCCTGACATCCTAACGTCAGCAGTACGTGCGTCATTAGGTCGATTAATTATCCATGAAATCAGCGGGATGCAAGATGAGCTGCCGGTTATTACGCTGGATCATGAGTTGGAACAGTTGTTGCATAAGTCTTTGCAAACGGCAGGTGAAAGCGGTGTCGGGATCGAACCAGGGTTAGCAGAACAAATGCATACATCATTGCAAGAAAGTATGCAGAAAATGGAAATGGAAGGACAAACGGCGGTGTTGCTGGTTTCTTCTTATATCCGCCCCTGGTTGGCCCGGTTTGTTCGCCATTCAATTCCCGGTTTACATGTCTTGGCATACAATGAAATACCGGCTGATCGTCAGATTAGGGTGGTTTCAACTGTCGGGCGACGAACATAGTACATGAGGCTAAATTATGAAAATTAAACGATTTTTTGCACCAGATATACGCCAAGCCATGCGAATGGTTAAAGAAGAATTGGGCGCAGATGCAGTCATCATGTCAAACAAGTCGGTAGACGGCGGTGTTGAGATTGTTGCGGCGCGCGATTTTGATGAACAGTTGATTCAGAGCAAGTTGCAAAAACAGGCCGCAGAACAACAGTCTCTTAAGCGTGAGACTAAAAAAATGGATTTGCCTGATTTTGAAGCAGACAAAAATCGTTTGCATGTATTAAGCAGTTCAAGAAAACAAAGTGCGGATGGTTTCCTGGGTGAACACTCCCCAGAGCGGTCGCCTCGGTTCCCTGCCGATAGCGACACTTCCGCCATCCCTGGCAGTCGCCGGAATATTGACCAATATGTGGGTTATGCAGAAAAAGTACATCTACGTGGAAATCTGGAAACAGTAACGGCAAAAGCCGTTAAGCCAGCTGCTCCGACTGCAAAGGAGAGGCCTTATTATCAGGCAAATAAAACGGCGGAAAAGAAGGAAAGTCTCGGCAACTGCTCCATGCGTTGCTCTACCTCCCCCATCCCTGGGGTCGTATCGGATAATTTACTCATGGAAATGAGCAAGGAACTTAAATCCTTAAGGTCTGCGATGGACTCCAAATTGTCCAGCGCCAGTTGGGGTGCAGTGTCGCAAACTAACCCGGTCAGGACTGACCTGTTGCAGCGTTTGGCGGGCATGAGTATTTCACGAAAACTGAGCGTCAAGATTACTAATCGCTTTACCAATCACACTGATATCGAGCTTGCTTTTACCCAGGCTCAAGAGCTGCTGGTTAAAGTATTGCCTGTAGCTGACGATGATTTACTCCAAGATGGAGGCATTGTCGCTTTAGTAGGGCCTACCGGCGTAGGAAAAACCACCACTATTGCCAAACTGGCGGCCAAATTCATTTTAAAGAATGGGCCAAGACAGGTTGCCTTGATTACTACCGATAATTACCGGATTGGTGCTCATGAGCAACTGAGTACCTATGGACGGATACTGGGTGTTCCGGTTCGGGTGGCATCCAGCGCCGCTGAGTTGTGCAATCTTATCAATGGATTTGCAGACAAACGTCTTATTTTGATTGATACTGCCGGCATGAGCCAACGCGATATGAAGCTGGTCGAGCAGATTAATACCTTGCAACAAAGTGGACAAGCTATTAAATCCTATCTGGTGATGTCGGCTGCGACTGAATACAAGGCCATGAATGAAATTATCAAAGCCTTTCAAGTTTTTGAACCGCAAGCGAGTATTTTGACTAAACTTGATGAAGCAGTAACGATTGGTTCGGCAATTTCTTCGATAATAGAGCATAACCTGCCGTTGTCTTTTATTACCGACGGTCAGCAAGTACCTGAAGATATGCATAGTCCTTGTGCCAAGACTTTAATCGCGCAATGTGTGGCTGAGTTGGATCAGGAAAACGATTATAACGATGCAAATAATGAAGCTTGGGTGGCGCAAGGCTATGCATAAGCAACCTGATCAGGCCGCGGGGATAAGAAAAATGAATGCAACCAAACCGGTTCGGGTTATCGCAGTCACCAGCGGCAAGGGTGGTGTAGGCAAAACAAACTTGTCGGTTAACATCGGCATAGCCATGTCACAAATGGGGCAGCGGGTGGTGTTAATGGATGCTGACATGGGCTTGGCTAATGTTGATATTTTGTTAGGCGTGTATCCCAAGTTCAACCTTTCTCATGTGCTGTCCGGGGAAAAAACATTAGATGAAATCATGATTGACGGCCCTTCAGGCTTGAGAGTGATTCCCGGCGCATCAGGTATCCAGAAAATGTCTGAATTGACTACAATTGAACAGGCCTCAGTGATTCACGCCTTTAGCGAGATCGATCAAGATATCGATGTATTGATTGTCGATACCGCAGCCGGCATATCGGCAAGCGTGGTCAATTTTGCCCGCGCCTGCCAGGAAATTATCGTTGTTGTTTGTGATGAACCGACCTCGTTAACCGATGCTTATGCGTTTATTAAGTTGCTTAACAGGGATTACGGCTTGTCCAATTTCCATGTGATAACCAATATGGTTCAAACCGTTCAGCAAGGCCATGCGCTGTTTCAGAAATTAAATAAAGTAACGGATCGCTACCTGGATGTTACCCTGAAGTTTGTAGGCGCAGTACCTTATGACGAATATTTGCGTAAATCAGTTCAAAAACAAACGCCGGTCGTTATGGGCTTCCCCAGAAGCAAGGCCGCTCTCGCGCTGATAACGATAGCCGCAAGAATCGATAGCTGGCCGCTGAAATCCCAGGCGGGCGGTTATATTGAGTTTTTTATTGAAAGAATGATTCAGTACGGTTCCCAAAAGGATGTTGCATGAGCGGCGTGGCAATGTACACTTCGGTACAGACTGGTGGCACGGATGAACGTGTCATGCAGCATGCACCGCTAGTTAAGCGCATTGCCTACCATTTATTAAACAGATTGCCTGATTCCGTTCAAGTTGATGATTTGATCCAGGCAGGGATGCTCGGCTTGCTGGAGGCTATCAAGAATTATGACGCCTCGCAGGGAGCCAGTTTTGATACCTACGCCGGTATTCGTATCCGGGGTTCCATGCTGGATGAGGTCAGGCGCAGTGACTGGACGCCTCGTTCCGTGCATAAAAAATCACGCATGGTTAGCGACGCCATACGGACGATCGAAAATAGAACCGGGCGCGAGGCACGTGACATCGATGTGGCTGAGCATTTAGGCATAGCCATGGATGAATATAATCACATCCTTCAGGATTCAAGCTGCTGCCGCGTGTTCAGTGTTGAAGAATTGGCGGAGGATGGCGACCATTACCTTGATGAAGCTGTGGATCAGGAAGACGGGCCGACAGACAGTTTAACTCGTGAAGGTTTTCAACAGGCATTGGCAAACGCGATCATGGGCTTGCCCGAACGTGAGCGCCTGGTTATATCGCTTTATTATGATGAAGAACT
>CAZAUB010000005.1:19848-23871 GCA_964488195.1 uncultured Methylobacter sp.
ATCAGTTCGTTGGTCGATGTGCCTGCACTGATTATCGTTTTTGGGGGTACCTTCGGGGCAACACTTTTGCAATTTCCACCGGTCATTTTTGTCAGGAGCATGAAAATGTTTTCGTGGGTGTTAATCCCAAAAGAAACGAATCTTTTGGCGCAAATTGACAAGGTAATTTACTGGAGTCATCTGGCGCGGAAAGAAGGTCTGTTAGGTCTTGAAAATGCGCTGCCCAATGAAGAAGATCCGTTTATAAAAAAGGGTTTACAACTGTTAGTTGACGGAAATGATCACGATGCCATACGTGACATATTGGAGCTGGATATGTATTCCAAGGAAAATATGGGCTTACAGGCAGCAGGATTGTACGAGGCTATGGGCGGTTATGCGCCGACTATCGGCATACTCGGTGCGGTAATGGGCTTAATTCATGTGATGCAGAACTTGACTAACCCGGAGCTTCTAGGTCAAGGGATAGCGACGGCTTTTGTCGCGACAATCTATGGCGTAGGTTCTGCCAACCTGATTTTTTTGCCGGTTGCCAATAAATTAAAAAACCATGTGCTGGCATTGACGCAAGCCAGGGAGATGCTGGCTGAGGGCATTATCGCTATTGCAGAGGGCGAAAACCCAAGAAATATCAAGTTGAAATTGGGCGGCTATCTGCATGACGCCTATAAAGACTAGGCTATGGCGAGGCGTAGAAAAAGGTTTATAGCGAACACCAATAATCATGATCGATGGATGGTGTCTTACGCAGATTTTATCACCTTGTTATTTGCATTTTTTGTGGTCATGTATGCAATCTCCTCGGTCAATGAAGGGAAGTACAAGACCCTGTCCGATTCATTAGGAGAAGCATTTTCAAATAAAGATCAACAGAGCAGTGAGAGTGATCTTATTCAGATAGGAACTGTGCCGACGACTATACAGCCCATTCCATTAGAAAATCCCACGACGGTGGACGTTGAAAAAAGACGGGAACTGAGTGAAGAAATATTAAAAGAAAGAAAGCAGTTGAGCGAGGTGTCCGAGCAGTTCGAACAGGTTTTAGCGCCTTTTATCGATGATAAGCTGGTTTCAGTCAAGAAAAACGACTATTGGATAGAGCTGGAAATGAATAGCGAAATGTTATTCTTGAGTGGTGAGTCGGAATTATCCAAAAAAGCGATACCGGTGCTGAAAAAGATTGCCGAAGTGATTAATCTATTGCCCAATATGATTAATATTGAAGGGCATACCGATAATATTCCTATCGATAACGCAAAATTCAGGTCGAACTGGGATTTGTCATCCGCTCGGGCGACCAGCGTTGTACACGAGTTTGTCAAGGAGGGTATTAATCCGCCCCGTTTGTCGGCCATCGGTTATGGCGAATTTCATCCCATTGGCGATAACACGATAGAGGCAGGGCGATTTAAGAACAGGCGAGTGGTGCTGGTTTTAATGGCGCAGGCTTTTGCCCGTTATGGCGCTAGCGATGAAGAACGTGCCAAATTATTAAATTTGGCACCGACAACGACGGCTGTGGGTCAACCATGATGCTGATTTGGTTAACAATAAAGTAAAATGACTGCTAATATTAAATAGCTATGTAGGTTGCGATAGCGTAACCCGACATATTCAAGGTAAATGTTGGTTTACGGCTACCGCCTAACCCAACCTACGGCGATAATGTCAGTCATAGGAGGCCGGTATGCTGGACATACAACCCGTATCACCTTATTCGCCAGTCATAAAACCCAAAAAGATCAAAAGGGATGACAATCGCCCGGAGAGACAGCCGAGTAAAAAAAAACCGGAAGTGGAAGAACAAGATGCTGAACCCATACAACATATTGATGAAATTGTTTGATGAATAATCTTTTGATGGCTACTCTTATCATTGAGGGTGTGATGATTGTCGTCATGCTGATGGCGCTTTTTTGGCTGGTGCGTACCCAGTTGAAACTTAAACACGATTATCAGCTGCTTAATGATATTGTTCACGGCAACAGTAATGATATTGCCGGTTTGTGTTCCGCCGCCTTGACGGTGGATAGCCGAATAGCCACAGTGGATAATCGAATAGCCGTTACCGATGGGCAGATCGACGATCTGGCGGCAAAGATTGCTGACTCCGAGCAAAATGAGCAGTCTGATCACCCGTACAGCATCGACATCCGCAAAGTAAAAAGCGGAGCCAGCGTTAATGACTTGATGCAAAACTCAGGATTAAGCCATGATGAGGCGGCTTTATTGATTCGTTTGCATGGCTCTAAAACGGAGTTGTGAAAGGGCAATGCAAAAAAAAAGCCCGGCTAACCCAAGTTAGCCGGGCTTTTTATGTAAAAAACTCTAGTCTTCGCCGCTGAATACGCCCAGCAATTGCAACAAGCTTAAGAACAGGTTGTAGATAGACACGTATAAAGAAACAGTTGCCAAAATATAGTTGGTTTCGCCCCCGTGTATGATTTCACTGGTTTGGAACAAGATCATGCCGGACATCAGCAGAATAAACATGGCCGATACAGCCAGCGATAAAGCCGGGATAGCGAAAAACATCGCTCCAAGACCTGCCAGAAATGCGACCAGAACGCCGACCATCAGGAAGCCGCCCATAAAGCTGAAATCTTTGCGTGTCGTTAAGGCGTAGCCTGAAAGACCCAGAAATATAACGCCCGTGCCGCCTAACGCCGTCATGATCAGTTCGTGACCGTTGCTGAAGGCTTTAACGTACATCGTTAAAATAGGGCCAAGCGTAAGTCCCATAAAGCCGGTCAAAGCAAAAACAAAAACCAGCCCCAAGCTGCTGTTGCTGAATTTTGTGGTCAGGAACAGCAGGCCGAAATACCCAACCAGCGTAATGACAGGGCCAAAATGCGGCAGATTCAGCGCCATTGCAGCCCCTGCGGTCATCGCGCTGAAAATCAAGGTCATCGACAATAACAAATAAGTGTTTCTCAGTACTTTGTTGGTTGCCAGAATACTGGCTTCCGAACGTGGAATAGCGGTATTTAATCTCATTTTATTTAGATTCCTTAAAAATAAAGGGTTAACAGAATAGATAGTCTTCTGAATTTTACAAGAGTTTGGCGGTCTTAGTAAGAATATTTAGTAGAATACCGGGTTATTGAGAGAATGATTTTTCAGGGTGCCGGATTATGACAGAAAACAGACAAGTAACACCGTATGAACTGATAGGCGAAGAGGCGGCAATACTCGGTCTGGTTGAGCGGTTTTATTTTTTTATGGACACCTTGCCTGAAGCCACTGGAATTCGGGCTATGCATGCGGCGGACTTGTCGGCGGCGCATGACAAGTTGTTCAAGTTTTTGTCCGGCTGGCTGGGTGGCCCCGATTTGTTCATTCAGGAATACGGGCATCCAAGATTGCGGCAGCGACATATTTCCTTTGCGATAGACGCGGATGCAAGAGACCAGTGGATGTTGTGTATGAACAAAGCATTGGATGAAGTGAGCATGGCCGCGAATTTCAGGGAAAATTTACGCCAGGCTTTGCAGCAACTGGCAACCCACATGATTAATCAGGATGGATAGATTTAAACGAAGAATTTTGTAAAACCTCCAGTAAAGAGAATCGTCATCATTTCAAACCTATCATTTTCTTACCATATTCGGCGCAGTCTTCGAGCCACGCAGACGCGAATCATTGTAACGCCCGGTAAAGTCGAAGTGGTCGCGCCAGTAAAAGTCGCCGAGCATCAAATCCACCAATTCGTTCAGTCCAAGCAGCAGTGGATAGTCCAGGCGCTGGCTAAAATTGCAGCCAAAAGTCAACAGCATAAAAATCTGGCGCCGGCTGTTTACGGGCACGGCGCTGAGATTCCTTATCAGGGAGCATCGTACACATTGGCGGTAAGACCCACAAAATTAAAAAGGATAAAAATAGAATTTAGCCGGGAATTTATTGCCCATGTCCCTGATGCATTGATGATTAAAGACCACGGTGCCGAGATAAAAGAGGCATTAATACGCTGGATGAAAAAGGAATCAAAAACCCAAGTAGAGCAGCTGGTAAAACAGCATGCGG
>CAZAUB010000006.1:0-9953 GCA_964488195.1 uncultured Methylobacter sp.
TTGGCGTAGCGCGCCAGTTTAAAGTTGAATTCTTTGTAGTCTACGCAAACCAGCAAGTCGGGGCGCTCGGTTGCCACCAACTGTTGCATCAGTTTTAACGCGCGACGGATTTCGGCATAGTGTTTGATGACTTCAACCACGCCGATGACGCCGATATTGGCTGAATTATAACGAATATCGATACCCGCCTGAGCCATTTTGGCGCCGCCCATGCCGAGGCCGTATATGTCCGGCTGCTGTTTTTGCAGTTCAAGAAACATATTGGCGGCGTGTTGGTCGCCGGATGATTCTCCGGCGCTGAATAGGATTTTTAAGGGGGTCGGGTTCAAGGCTAAGGGTCGTTGGATGTGCTGACGAAGGAAGCGCATCAATCGCGTGATAATGATGGGCTTCCTTCGTCAGCCCATCCTATAATTTTAAGCACTGAACATCATGCCGGATTGTAGCGCCAAGTGGAGTGCAAGCTTTGCTTGCGCTTGCAGGCGAAGCCTGCACTCCGGCAGTCTTAACTACGCCGTCAAAACATCCCGAATAACCGCCACTATCTCCCTAATCGTGTCATCCTCAAGAGACGGGCAAATCGGCAATGACAAACAGTTGGCCGCAACAAATTCCGTCACCGGCAAACTGACGCCGGCGTATTCTAGTTTAAACACATTTTGCCGGTGCAAGGGTACGGGATAGTACACGGCACAGGCAATTTGTTTATCCTGCAGGGCTTTCATAACCTCATCACGACGGTCGCATAACACGGTGTACTGATGATAAACGTGCTCACCCAGACCGTCTTCAAACGGTGTAGTCAGCGGCAAATCGGCCATCAATTCCGAATAAAGATGCCCGGCATGACGGCGGCCTTGATTGTATTGGTCGATACGTTTTAATTTGGCTCTTAATATCACCGCCTGCATTTCATCAAGGCGACTGTTATAACCGATCACATCATGGTAATAACGGACATCCGAACCATGATTGTGCAGCATTTTAAGTTTTGCCGCAGTCTCGTCGGAGTTGGTGACAACCAGGCCGCCATCGCCAAATGCACCCAGATTCTTGCTCGGAAAAAAACTAAACCCGGCCGCATGACCGATAGCGCCGGTTTGTTTGCCGTCGATGCTCGCGCCGAAAGACTGACAGCAATCTTCAATCAGTTTTAGATCATGCCGGTCGCATAGCTGCTTAATTGCCGTCATATCCGCCGGTTGACCGAACAAATGAACCGGCATGACCGCTTTGGTTTTCGGGGTAATGGCTTTTTCTATGGCTTCCGGTGAGATATTGAAAGTCTTGGGATCTATATCGACGAAAACGGGAATCGCGCCGACATATTTGATGGCTTCCGCCGTAGCTATAAAGGTGAACGCGGTGGTGATCACTTCATCGCCTGCACCGATGCCTTCGGCAATCAATGCAAGATGCAGCGCATCGGTGCCTGAAGCCACGGCAATGGCGTGTTTAACGCCCAGATAATCGGCAGCTTCTTTTTCAAAGGCTTGAACATTAGGCCCTAATATAAACGAACAATTTTCGATTGTTTCAGCCAGCCCACGCTCAATCTCGTCTTTAATTTCAACGTATTGAGCCTTCAGATTTACCATTGGTATCATGTTTTATTGCCTATTTTTATGCGTTTGCTAATTATGACTAATAGGACACGGATGGCACAGATTAAACTGATGATCACTGATTTAAAAACGCATAACAAACTTAGCGCGGTTTTTAAAAAAATCCGTTTAACTCCGTTTAATCAGTGTCATCCGTGTTCCATTTCTATTTATGCTTTTATGCTGAATAGTTATTTATCGCCTAATAATCGGGTGATGGCTATCGCAGTTTCCAGCGCTCTTCTTCCGGCCACCCCTGAAACCAGCGGGTTGTCGCCGGTATGAATACAGTTGACGAAATGCCTGATTTCTTCCAGCAGTGCATCGCCGCTTTCAAAAACGGATTCTTCCGTTTCTATTTCCGGAATGCCGGGGAACATTTCTTTTTTACCGGTGCGATGTTTGGTTAAGACCCGATTCTGGAAATCCACAGAAACGTAGGAACACGGCCTGAACATACGCATTTTTCGCTCCATCTTCATGCTGATCCGGCTGGCCGTAACATTCGCCACACAACCGTTTTTAAACAGCAACCGGGCATTTGCAATATCGGTGCCTTGCGTTAGAACCGCCGTGCCGCTGGCATCAATGCGTTCCACCTCAGAATCCACTAAGGCTAAAATAATATCGATGTCATGGATCATTAAATCCAGCACTACGCTGACATCATTGGCGCGCGGATTAAACGGCGACAATCGGTGGGATTCAATAAACAGCGGTTTTTCTTCCTTGTCCAGACCCAATACCGCCGGGTTAAACCGTTCCAGATGGCCCACCTGCAAAATCAAATTTCTTTGCTTTGCAATGGCGATCAACTCATCAGCTTCGGCAACCGTCACGGTAATCGGCTTTTCAACCAGCACATGAGCGTCGGCATTGAGAAAATCCCTGGATACCTGGTGATGCAGTGTCGTAGGCACAACAATGCTGACCGCATCGACTTCGCCTAACAGGGCTTGATAGTCTGTCAGCGCTGTTGCACCGTGTTTCTCGGCAACTTCTTTAGCCGCCCCCTCATTAATGTCGACAACGGCGACCAGCTCACAATCAGGCAGAGACGCATATTTTTCTGCGTGAAATTTGCCCAGGTAACCGGTACCGATAACAGCGCATTTTAATTTTTTCATGTGATTATTTTACACCCAGTCTACTTGCGCCCCACCGGTAGGAGCGAACTTACTCGCTGCTATTGTAAACTATCAATATGTATTCAGAAAATTTTGTACCTGGCAATCACCTCAACTGTTTTTTGATGTTATGATGAAACCACCATTTAAAAATATTGCCCAACAATTCTCACAATCTTCCATAAAAATTTACTAGACTTCGTATACTGCATAAAAACGGAACTCTGACCACGGGAGAAGATGTCATGACAGACGAGGCCAAGGACGATACCGAACTAATAAAAAAAGCAGCTCAATCAATTCTGAAGGATGAAATAAAGCATCTTCAGATCGTGCCTTCTGTTGCTATCAAACTATTGAAACTGACCAGCGACGACAACGTCAGAATTGAAGACTTATCCCGAACTATAGAAACAGAACCGTCCTTGGCAGCAAAAATTCTAAAACAAGTTAATTCTGCTGCATATGCCTTACCCAATAAAATAACCTCCATTAATCGCGCAGTTACTATGCTGGGATTTTCTACCGTGCGTCAGCTCGCACTAAACCTGTTGCTATACAACAATCTGATAAAACATAACTCAGCGCAAATATTCGACTTCCTATTTTTCTGGCAACATTGCTTGTATGTCGCGTCATTAAGCAGACGAATTGCCATCGCACTTAAGCATCCAGACCCGGACCTGGTTTATACCGGAGGGCTTTTGCACGATATTGGCAAGGTGGTACTGGAAACCTACGGACGCATGACTTACAGCGACTTTATTTGCTCCCTTGGCATTAATAAACATTCAACAATAGAAGAAGAACGCAGCTTTTTCGGCATAACGCATACCGAAATGGGGCATGTTTTTTGTCTGGAATGGCAATTACCGACATCAATCACCGCAATCGTTGCTTGTCACCATAACCAGCCGACTGAGACATCGCCGTACGCTATATTTAAAACGGAAATCGCTATCGTTTCTTTCGCAAACTACATAGCCTGGGTACAAGGCATAGGTTCAGCCGTCCACGATTGCCACCCGACATTACAGCGTGCCGTACTTGAAACTATTGATATTGACCTACTGAATTTTGAAGCTCTACTGCAACAGGTCGATCAAGACCTGCAAAGCACTCGAGAATTCTATGATCTCCATCTGCCCAGTTTAAACACATTACGGGCCACACTGGTCAAAGCAACCATTGACCTAAGCCAAATAAGCGCGGATAAACCTTTTACGGCTGACTATATATCTAACAGAAAATCGTCATCCTGTTTAACAGCGCCCCATCACAGCCTTAACCCTGATGACTTTATTCCCGAGACACTGGAGGCAATACAGGACGAATTTTCTTTTGACCGCAGCATTATGTTCACCATCGACCCTAAGCGCCGCTGCCTGATCGCATCATACTGGTGGCCGAAATCAATATTGCCGACCAAGTTGCAACCCTTTGAGATTAACATTAGCGGCATTTCCGGGTTGTTATTAAAATGTCTGCGCGAAAAAAAAGCCGTCATCATCAATACAAAAATAGAGCGTGACAACCCAATCTTTCAACGTCTAAACGCTACTGAGTTTATCGCTGTACCCATATTGCATCACAATCGCCTGGTCGGTGTGCTTTATGCCGACAATTCACTGTCAAAAAAACCGATGCGCGAACAATTACTGCGAGAAATAACGCCCATCGCTTATGAATTGGGTGTCGCCATGTTTAATGCCAAACAATATGACCTGGAGAAAAAACACGCACAGATCGATCATTTAACGCAGCTTTTCAATAAACGTATGGTCAACAATTTCCTGACTGATATTTTTCAAGAAGACGAGTCCAAGTTGGCAAATATCGCCATTGGCTTTGTCGACATAGACAAGTTCAAATTGTTTAATGACAGCTGTGGACATCAGGCTGGAGATGATGCCTTAAAGATTGTTGCCGATATTTTACGCAGCTTGACCCGCCCTGGAGATTTTATCGGTCGCTATGGAGGAGAAGAGTTTTTATTTGTCCTTAGAAATACCGATGAAACAGGCGCCTACGGCTATGCAGAGCGCATAAGATCGGAAATTGAACGTCGCGGTAAGATTATGAGTCAACGATTTCATGGTCATATGCTGACGGTTAGCATCGGCGTGACCCTGTATAGTCGGCGCTATACCGATTACACCGACATGATCGAAGCCGCCGATGAAGCCATGTATCGGGCAAAAAACGAAGGCAGGAACCGAATTGTGATGCTGCCCGGCGTTGAAACAGGCGAGAAATAAACATCCTACAAATTCAGTGGATACTCACCGCTTCAGGGTGATAACGATTCCCGCGCCATCCAGCGATTTTTGTTTATCCACTTCCGGCTCTTGCGACATCAACATCCGACCATCTAAATCTACAGGCCGTGGCTTTCTTTTCTTTTCAGTAGCAAATAAATTTGCCGATTCTTGTTGGGCTATCCTGTTTTGCTCAGTCTTCAACCAAGCATTTTCAGAAGCTTTAAATGGGATGGTAAGATCCAGCGTTTTTTGAAGCTCAGCGTCTTCATTGACACTCGGTACTAAATGTTTGTTTATGGCTTTTTTGTGTTTTGACTTATCGGGACTCTCTTTGCTGTTGAACTGAACCTTTTTTACGTTAACCGATGCTGCCTGTTTTTCTGTTAAAGGAGCATTATTAACGTCAAGCTTTTCAAACCCGGTTAGCAAAACGAATGAAACCGTCACAAAGCCCAATAAAAACAGGCGGTAATTTTTCATCTTCATTTTGTCCCCCTTCGACTATAAAACAACAATCTCTTCATTATTCATTTTAGACCAACACGCTAAAATTGGAACGCTACAACAGGAGCATTTTTTGGATCAGCGGAACAACTGCCTGCCCAAACGTCGTTCAGTTTCCAACACCAGTTGCGTAGTCTGTAACACGGTATCGGGATTCAAACTCATCGAATCGATGCCGATTTCCACCAGAAACTCCGCCATCTCGGGATAGTCCGACGGCGCTTGGCCGCAAAGTCCGCAATGCTTGCCATTGCGCCGCGCGCCCTCAACGGCAAGGCGAATCATTTCCTTAACGCCGGGATCGCGTTCGTCAAAATCTTCGGCGATGATCGCAGAATCGCGGTCTACGCCCAAGGTAAGCTGAGTCAAATCATTGGAGCCGATAGAAAAGCCGTCGAAATATTCGGAAAAGGCATCGATTTGAATGACGTTGTTAGGAATCTCGCACATCACGTAAATTTCCAGTCCCTGCTCGCCGCGCTTCAAACCCAGCTGCGTCATGTAGTCTAGGACTCGCTTAGCTTCTTCTACGCGGCGACAAAACGGTATCATCAAAATAACATTGGATAAGCCCATCTCCTCACGTACCCGTTTCATGGCTTTGCATTCCAGCGCAAAGCCTTCAGCATAAGCGGGATGGATGTAGCGCGACGCGCCGCGAAAACCGATCATCGGGTTAGCTTCATCAAATTCAAACCAGCGCCCGCCAAGCAAGGTGGCGTATTCGTTGGTTTTAAAATCCGACATGCGCACGACGACGGGTTTGGGGTAAAACGCGGCGGCAATGGTGCCCACACCTTCCGACAGTTTTTGGATAAAGTAAGACTCGGCGCCGGCATAATTGCGTGTTAATGAGTCTAGCTGTTCCCGCTCATCGGCATCTTGCACTCGCTCCGGGTGTATCAATGCCATAGGATGCGCCTTGATGTATTCGGTAATGATAAATTCCATGCGCGCCAAACCCACGCCGTCATTAGGCAAAAAGCTGGTTTTAAACGCCAGTTCGGGATTGCCGATATTGAGCATGATTTTGGTTTTCGGACGTTGCAAACCCGATAAATCAGTGGTTTTAATATCGAAGTCAAGCAGGCCGGAATAGACTTTACCGACATCGCCTTCGGCGCAGGATACGGTGACCGGGCTATTGTGCTTAATTATGGTCGTGGCATTGTCGCAACCGACTACGGCGGGGACGCCCAGTTCACGGGAGATAATCGCCGCGTGACAGGTGCGCCCGCCACGGTTAGTGACTATCGCCGAGGCCATTTTCATCACCGGCTCCCAATCCGGCGTCGTCATATCGGCAACCAGCACATCGCCCGCTTTAAACGTGTTCAGCTGCTCGAGTTTATCGATAATCCGCGCATTGCCGGTGGCAATCTTGCTGCCCACCGCATGGCCGGTGACAATCGGCTCGGCCTTTTCTTTAAGACGATATTGCTCCAAAACCATGCCGCGCAATTGAGAAACCACGGTTTCCGGGCGCGCTTGAACGATATACAGCGTACCGTCAAGGCCGTCTTTCGCCCATTCCATATCCATCGGTTTGGCCTGCCCCGCTTTGGCGCTGTAATGGTTTTCTATTTTAATCGCGTAGTCGGCGAGGGTTAAAACATCGGCATCGTTAAGGCAAAAGCGGTTGCGTTCTTCGGCAGAGGTCGCAATATTGCGGGTAGATTCACGAGTGCGGCCATCGCTGTAAACCATTTTGATTTTCTTCGCGCCCAAGGCACGTCTTAATACCGCCCGATGTCCCTGCTCAAAAGTTGGCTTATGCACATAAAACTCGTCGGGATCTACCGCGCCTTGCACAACATTTTCGCCCAGCCCGTACGCGCCGGTAATAAACACTACGTCTCTAAATCCCGATTCGGTATCCAGCGAAAACATCACGCCGCTGGCATCCAGATCTGAACGCACCATTTTCATAATGCCTATCGACAAAGCCAGTTTGAAATGGTCGAAGCCTTGATCGACGCGGTAGTGAATGGCGCGGTCGGTAAACAGGCTGGCAAAACAGCGTTTACAGGAATCCAGTAATGCCTGCTCTCCGCGTATATTAAGGTAAGTATCCTGTTGCCCGGCAAAACTGGCAGTCGGCAAATCCTCGGCGGTGGCGGAACTGCGTACCGCAACGCTTAAATCATCGCCATACTGTTCTTTCAATTGCATGAAGGCCTCGATAATTTGTTGCTCAAGGTCTTCAGGAAAGGGCGCGGCGTAGATTATTTCTCTCGCTTTACGCGCACGTTTGGCAAGATCGGCGATATCGTCCGGATTTAAATCATCCAAGGCCTGATGGAGCGCCTCCCAGCTATGCGTTTGATCCAGTACATAGCGGTAAGCTTCGGCGGTCACGGCAAAGCCGTTAGGAATCTGGATGCCTTGCGACGTTAATTCCCTGTACATTTCACCTAAGGAGGCATTCTTGCCGCCTACGAGAGGCACATCTTCTAATCGTGTGTCATTAAACCAACGGATATAATTTGCTTGCTCAGGCATCATAGTTCCTTAAACGAATGATTCACTTATTCTGTATCCAGCTCGTAGTATGTTTGGCATTCCATACTAGTAATTATCTGTGACAAAATGTCACATTATCATTTTGTCTTTACGTTGATAGCATATCAATATGCGCTCTTACTTACCTTCCCTTGATAAGGGGGAGCTTAAATCAATTAGGCTCCCTTTTTTTGAGTTTTTTTGGTTGACTTTAGTATTCAAATTTAACAATCAAGCACCTGCAATCTTTTCCACAATTCCTGTGCATAACTCTGTGTACAAGATATAAATAACACCGTTCAGACGCGATAAAACCTGCCTCTTTGTTAGATTGTAGTGTTTTTGTACATAAACATATTTACTTTAATAATCAATAACTTATGTTTGTAATTTTTTAATGACACGGGGCAATATAAAGCCGGTGTCATTATTTATAGCAACAAAACCAATCTGTGCATAAACAATGCCAGATAAGCCTATGAACAGCTTATACTTTAACCGATTACACGTTTTTTCTATCGCTTTTACCCCCCATCCCCGTGCCTTTATTCTACCCAATTTTTTGCTCTTTCCACGGCTTTAAGCCAATATTGTTTTAACAGTTTAATTTCTTGCTGCGGCATTTTTTCGTGGAATGACCGGTCTATCCGCCATTTCTGATTGAGTTCGTCGATAGTCCATAATCCGACAGCGATACCAGCAAGGTAAGCCGCACCCAAAGCCGTGGTTTCAAGATTAGCAGGACGGACAACCTCGACAGCCGATATATCGGCCTGAAATTGCGCCAGCATATTATTGACCGCCGCGCCGCCATCGATTCTTAGCTGGGCTATCGGTGTACCACTTTCGGCTGAAAACATCTGCAATACATCATCAACCTGAAAACAAATGCTCTCCAACGCCGCTCGGGTAAGGTGCGCCGAGGTTGTGCCGCGCGTGATGCCAAAGATCGCACCACGGGCGTGAGGATCCCAGTGCGGCGCGCCGAGACCGGTGAGGGCAGGTACGAAGTACACCCCGCCATTATCGGCTACGCTAGCGGCAAGCTGCTCGCTATCCGTTGTATGCTCGAACAACCCCAAGCCATCGCGCAACCATTGAATGACTGCGCCCCCGACAAACACGCTGCCTTCAAGCGCATAATGGATTTCATCGCCGATTTGCCAGGCAATCGTGGTTAACAATCCATGATTCGAAGCGACTCGTTGCGGCCCGGTATTCATCATTAAAAACGACCCGGTGCCATAGGTGCATTTAGCCATGCCCTCGTTGATGCACAGCTGACCGAATAAGCCCGCCTGCTGGTCACCGGCAATAGCGGCAATAGGAATTCCCGCCCCTATTTCCTGATTACGCGTTTGCCCATAAATCTCGCTGGACGATTTAACGACCGGCAGCAAGGATGCGGGTATGTCGAACAACGCCAGCAAGTCATCGTCCCACTGCATCGTATCGATGTTGAACAACAAGGTTCGAGCCGCATTGGACACATCGGTGATATGCAACTCGCCGTTGGTGAGCTTCCAGACCAACCATGAATCAATGGTTCCGAATGCCAATTCCCCGCGCTCGGCTTGCCCACGCGCACCCTCGACATGATCCAACAGCCAGCTGATTTTTGTCGCCGAAAAATAAGCATCCAGCAGCAGACCGGTTTTAGCCTTAACCATCGTTTCCGCTCCGGCCTGTTTCAGCCGGATACAATCATCAGCCGTGCGTCTGTCCTGCCAGACGATAGCGTTATAAATCGGTTTGCCGGTGCTGCGCTCCCAGATTACCGTCGTCTCTCGTTGGTTAGTGATGCCGATTCCCGCAATATCCGTCGGGTGCAGATGCGCTTGCTGCATGACTTGCTGAAAAGCCCTGGATTGCGAGATCCATATTTCTTCAGCATCGTGCTCCACCCAGCCGGGATACGGAAAGAGTTGTTTAAACGCCTGCTGAGCCATCGCGAC